>VGUW01000009.1 GCA_016874185.1 Gammaproteobacteria bacterium | reverse complement strand
GCGCACATCAGTTGATCTGATATGATCCTTTAGGCGAGGAGAGTATATTTAATGAAGAAATATATATTTGTGACAGGCGGTGTCGTTTCTTCCTTAGGAAAAGGCATAGCAGCTGCTTCAATTGGGGCATGGTTTGAAGGTGCTGGTTATAGGGTGCGTTTGGTTAAGATGGACCCTTATATTAACCTTGATCCAGGCACAATGAGCCCATATCAACATGGTGAAGTTTTTGTGACTGATGATGGTGCTGAAACTGATTTGGACTTGGGGCACTATGAGCGCTTTGTGGATGAGAAAACATCAAAGTCGAGCAATTACACCTCTGGTCAGATTTATTATGAGGTGATATCCAAGGAGCGAAAAGGCTTGTATTTGGGTAAAACAGTTCAAGTTGTTCCACACATTACAGACCAAATACAAGAATATATTTGCAAATCCATAGACGGCTATGATGTTGGCATCGTCGAAATTGGTGGTACTGTTGGTGATATTGAATCATTGCCATTTTTGGAGGCAATTAGACAACTTAAATTAAAGCTGCCATCTAACGATGCTGTTTTTGTGCACTTGACCCTTTTGCCTTATATTTCTACAGCTGGCGAAATTAAAACCAAGCCCACACAGCACTCCGTGAAGGAGCTGCGGTCGATTGGTATTCAGCCTGATATATTGTTATGCCGTTCTGAAAATATGGTTGGCAAGGAGCAAATTGATAAAATTGCACTTTTCACCAATGTTCATGCAGATCAGGTATTTTGTATGCCTGATGTGACAAGCATCTATCAGATTCCTCTTTATATTAAAAGTGCAGGTATTGGTATCCGCATTGCCAGGCTTATGGGATTACCTGCAGTTGAACCTGAGCTTTTAGATTGGCAGGCGTTGGTTTCTGATCAAAAGACAGCAGTGCGTGAGTTATCCATCGCTATGGTCGGCAAATACACTGAGTATGCTGACTCTTATAAGAGTATCAATGAGGCACTGCTCCATGCATCTATTAAACATGGTGCAAAACTGAAAATTACCCATATAGATGCTGAAAGTATGGTCTTGGATCAGGTGATGCAATCACTGAAAGGTTATCATGCCATTTTAGTCCCTGGAGGCTTTGGTAATCGTGGTGTTGAGGGTATGATCACTGTTTGTCAATATGCCAGGGAAAATCGTGTGCCGTTTTTAGGGATTTGCTTAGGGATGCAGGTTGCAGCGATTGAATTTGCAAGACATGTTGCTGGCTTGGTAGATGCGAACTCAACAGAATTTGATGAAAAAACATCATGCCCGTTGATTGGCCTGATCACTGAATGGGCTGATGAAACTGTACAGGGGAAGATGGGTGGAACCATGCGCCTTGGTGGGAAAACTGCAGTCATTAAAGAGGGATCAAAGCTTTTTGACATTTATCAGTCTCATACTTTAAGAGAAAGGCATCGACATCGCTATGAATTCAATGATGGGTATTTAAAATTGTTAGAAGATCATGGCCTGGTGTTTTCTGCCCGCTGTCAAGATACAAACTTGGTCGAGGCGATTGAGCTAACTGATCATCCTTGGTTTATTGCCTGTCAGTTTCATCCAGAGTTTACTTCAACACCTCGCAAAGGTCATCCACTGTTTAGCGCGTTTGTTAAAGCAGCATTAGGGCATCAAAATGGGTAAGTATTATATTGAACATGTTGATGCTTGGATGATATTTGATTCAAGAGGGGTCCCAAGCATTTGTGCCAGGGTAATATCTGGTGCGTTTAAAGCAAAAGCGATGGTGCCCTCAGGCGCCAGTACAGGGCAGTTTGAGGCTCTTGAGCTTCGTGATCATGCTAGCGCCTTTAAAGGGAAGGGGGTTGATATTGCTTTAAGTCATATACGGGGTTTGATTCGTGAATTATTGTTAGGCCAACCCCTGGAGCCTGCGATACTTGATCAGAAAATGATAGCCCTTGATGGGACAGCTGATAAAAGCTATCTGGGTGCAAACGCTATTTTAGCGGTGTCAATTGCTTTATGGCGTCTTGCTGCAAAGTGCAATCAGGTCAGTGATTTTGATTTTATTCAATCGTATTGTGCTGGAAGGAGGTGTTTACCAGTTCCGATGATTAATATTATCAATGGTGGGGTCCATGCTACAAATGAATTAAACATTCAGGAGTTTATGATTGTTCCTCATGGTTTTAGTGATTTCAAGGCTGCTATTTCTGCAGCATCTGAGGTCATATTGCGCTTAAAATCGCATTTGCAAGAAACAGGGCAGGGGTTGTTGGTTGGTGATGAGGGTGGCTATTCCTTGCAAGGATCTGATCCTGCCAAGGTGATGCTGTTACTTAATACACTCATTGATCAGGCAGGATTTCATGGGAAAATCAATCTTGCGCTTGACTTGGCCGCAAGTGAGTACTATGACCCTAAGCTGGGTTATCGACCTGTGGATCAATGGCTAGGGCCAAAAGAATACTTGGATTTGGTGCATCGATGGGTGAAGGATTTTGGCCTTATTTCAATTGAAGACCCCTTTGCAGATACAGATGAGGCATCTTGGGAGCAGTTTATGGCATTGAGTCCAAGTTGCTTGGTGGTTGGTGATGATTTATTTGTGACCCAGTCTGATCGATTGCAAAAGGGGATTGTGCGAAAACAGGCCAGTGCAATTTTAATTAAACCCAACCAGGTGGGTACAGTTTTTGAGACTTTAAATTGTATTGCTTTAGCCAAGGAGCACAACTGGCCATTTATTATTTCTCATCGCTCTGGAGATACTGAAGATACATTTATTGCAGACCTTGCTGTTGCCACTGGGGCGCCAATGATTAAAACGGGTTCAATCGCAAGGTCAGAGCGTGTCTCAAAGTACAATCGATTGCTTGAAATTGAATATGAGGCAATGGATAAAGGTGGTATACAGTATGGTTCAGAAAGTTAGTTTAATCCTGCTTTTGGGGTGTTTGTATTTTTTGACAGTGATGTTGTTTTCTGACCGTGGTATTTTGCAATATCGACAGTTGACGCAGCAAATAATTGATATTCAAAATAAAAAAAGTGCACTGACTCAATCCATTAAGGCAGGTAAAGAAAGTATTCAAAAAGCAGAAGATCCTGCTTATATTGAAGAGCAGGCAAGACTTAGGCACGGTCTTGTAAAAACGGATGAAACTGTTTATTGGCTATCTAAGTGACACCTGCGATCAAGGGCCTTATGAATGAAAGGCCATGCCTTTTTAAAGATGAGGGGCTGGGCCTGGTTATTGGGGTGTATTTGATCCGTCTGAAACAAGTCTTCCTGAATAACATATTCAAGCAAGTTTTCTGTTCCAAGGTGTGTTTTAAGCAAATCCATATAGACCTGATGGTGCTGCTTTCGATAAGCCAGGGGCATGTTCGGTGGAAGTTTGATTCCAAGCACAACCAGTTCAAATTCATGCTGTTTAGATAATGCTTCTATTGAAAATAGGTTGTGATGAAATTCTTCCAATGAGATATATTGAAGAGCATCATTTCCGCCCAGCTCGATGATGACAATATTGGGTTTTTTATTTTTCAGATATGTTTTTAGTAACTCAAGCCCACTTCGGCTGGTGTAGCCACTGACACTTAGGTTGACCAAAGAGGCGCCGAGTGATTTGATTTGACTCTCTAAAAGATTTGCCCATGTTTTTTCAGTTGTGATACCATATCCTGAGCTGATGCTATCACCCAGAAGAAGGACTTCACATGCCAATAAGGAGGGGTAAATGCAGGAAGAAATAATCCAGATAAATAATGTGCGGTTTGGCTTCACGAATGACCCTATCATTTCAGATTTTTCTATGATAGCAAAAAAAGGAGAATGGATCACGTTTATTGGGCCATCCGGTAGTGGCAAGACTACTTTATTAAATTTAATTGCTGGCATTTTGTTGCCGCAGGCGGGTGATATTACGGTTTGTGGTCAATCACTTGGATCATTAAGTCATGATGCCAGAGAGCATTTTCGCCTGCAGAATATTGCGATTGTATTTCAGGATATTAGATTGCTGGGGATGTGGAGCGTGTTTGAAAATGTCTGGATGATCCTTTATTTGCAAGGCTGGACAAGGGAAAGCGCGATGGAGGCGGCCTATGTTTGGCTGGGTAAGGTCGGCATTATAGAGTTAATTGATCGCTCGATTGATTCGCTTTCCGGTGGACAAAAACAACGCGTTGCGATTGCGCGTGCGATGGCTAAAGCGCCTACAATTTTATTGGCAGATGAACCTACAGGCAGTTTGGATCAAAAGAACACCAGCCATGTACTTGGCCTAATGCGGGAATTGTGTCATGAGTCAAAAACCACTTTGTTGTGCGTGACGCATGATCCTGAGGTTAAATCATTTTCCGACCAAATAGTGACTTCTAATGAATGGTATGAAGCATAATTCTGCCCATTTTTGGGTGATACTGGGTGTTTGGCTGCTGATGGTTATTTCCATTGTCGGATTTGAGGTTATTCAGGATCAGGCAAAATCTCAAAATCAAAAATGGCAAGGTGGCCAGGTTATCGTAGACATGCCAATGCCTTGGGATGATCAAGCTTTCGGAGTGATTCCACCGGGTATAGATAGCACATTCTCGGTTTATACCAACACGGCCATTGAGAAGCATGGACAGTGGCAGGGTATAGACATTCAAGCATTGGATGCTCAATATCCCCTTTTGGGGGAATTTAAGGTCAGCACTGGCCTGGGGGTTGCGAAATGGCACGATCAAGATGTTTACTTAAGTGGACCGATTGATGGCATTGAGGTGGGTGACTCAATTCAGATTGGACTTGGATCATTTGTACTAAGGGGCTACATCATTGAGCAGGATGAGATTTCAAGTTTTCGATATCTGGTTAGTCCCAGGGCGCTGATGACGATGGGAGGGGTTAAGGCAAGCGGTCTTTGGCAGCCTGGCAGTCGTGTTTCTTTGCGGTATTATTTTACTGCGCTGGACGCTTTACTTTTGGATGAATTCATTTTGCAGCTAAAGAAATTGAATCATCCGCATATGAAAATAAGTACGCCAAAAGATGAGAGTACATGGAGTCAATTTGGTTTTGAGAAGATAAGTCAATGGCATCAATCGATAGTAGGCGTGATTTTGCTGGTGGTTATTTCTTCGCTTTGGGCTTTGACTCGGTTGAATCTCATCGGCCTTAATGAGGCTCAATCCATGATGAATTACTTTGGCATTTCCAGGGAACGTGTTCATTGGATTTGGATAAAAGGTCCCTATCTTTATGCTTTTAAAATTTGGCTGACATTAACTCTGCTGAGTTTATTGATGAGTCTGAGGATGTACTATCCAATATGGCCATTTATTCATTTGAACATTTTCTTGGCTGTGGTTTATGGGCTGTTCTTAATTTGGCATTTGCTTCGGTCAAAGATCTGGGTCCCAGGACGGTGTATATTGCTTATGTTAAGCATCAGCAGTTATTTATATGCAGGGCAGTGGATTGCCATTCCTTCTGTTTTATGGCTGATAGGGTCATTACTATTAATTGGATTTTTACTGCATGTGGTCATAGGGTTTTTGACAAAATTTGCCAGTTCAGAGCAGCCCGATTGGTTGCTGGCCCAACATTTTATGCGTGTCCATCAAGTGTTGTTTTTGAGCATGGGTCTGGTGACATGTTTAATGCTTGGGGTGTTTTTGCTAATTAATGTGTCACTCAAAGACCTTGAAAAATCGCTTCTAAGTCAGGTGCCAGATGGGGCGCCAAATGTATTTTTGGTCAATGTCACTCAGCAGGATTTGTCCGGGCTTCAAACTTTATTGCCCAGTCAAACCGTGTTTTATCCCGTAGTGCGCGCAAGGATTACGCAGGTTCAGGGGAGGGATGTCTTTGAGCGACGTCCTGAGCTTCGTGAGGATCCAGCTTTTAATCGAGAGCTGAATATGACCTACATGCAGCTGCTGCCGGATAATAATCACGTTGTGAGCGGGGTATGGGATCCGGCACAAAAAGGGTTCTCTGTAGAAGAGGCTTTTGCCAATAGAGCTGGTATTGGCTTGGGGGATGAGTTGACAGTTAGCGTTTTTGGGCAGTTGATTCATGGGCCAGTTCTTTCAGTGAGAAAGGTTTCTTGGCAATCCATGAGTCCGAATTTTTTTGTGATTGCAGGTGGAGGACTTTTGGCAGATCAGGTCGCAACCTGGATATCAAGTTTTCATTGGGATGAGGCTATTTCGGGTTCATTGAAAGAGTCATTAAAAAATTTCAGACATGTGACGGTGATTAGGGTCGATCAGATTATTTTGCAAGTGAGGTTATGGCTGGCGCGATTAATTGGTTTTGCCAACGGTTATGTGCTTTTTATTTTTGCAATGATGCTATTTGTTGTGTGGGTATTGCTTAAAAGACTAATGGCTGTGATGGCTTTTGAAATTGAAGTTTTGCAAAGTTTGATGGTACCAAAGATTCATCTGCGCAGATCCTTAAGACTTGTATTTGGTTTAAGTCAGCTTGCATCTGGATTGATTCTTAATGGGGTATTTTTACTTCTATACCGCTATTTAATTCCGCAGCTCAGTGCTGATTATATGACACTGATGGCATGGGTTGGACTTATGTTGTTCATCATATTTTGGGCTGGTAATCGTCAGATTGACCGAATGACAAATCAGTGCATTGCTCAAACGGATCACTCACAGGGCAAAGGTCGTGAGTAAGAGGGTATGGCCCGATTTGAGCCATACGCGCCGTTTCTATAATGCAGATTTGACAGTGCCAAAGGTGAGTGGGTAAATGGCTGTTTGTTGATCAGCTGCCATGCCCAGCCCCCTGGACGTTACAAGTGCAACTTGTCTTGTGTTACCAAAAAGACCAAAAGGATTGCCTTGAGTGTACAAAGGAAACTGTGTTGTTTTAGGTATAGCACTTCCAGGATTTGCAAGCGGGGGTAAATTACCTGTCGGGGCCAGATCAGCTGGGGTAATTGGTGTTGCCCAGGTAGTTACTTCATAGGGATTGGGAAAAAATCGATCTAAACCAAAAGCTGAGTCGTAAATGAAGCTCTTTAGATCAGATATCGGAGATAGAAAATCAAGGGTTTCATCATCACCATTCTTGGCCGGAGATAATAACGGACCTGCTTTTTGATCAGAGCGGCTTAATGGGTTGTGAGCACTGGCTGCTGATTTTGGATTTGTTTTTTGCTTTTTAGACATTTTATATTCCTAAAGTTAATTTTAGTTCATTATGAAACCGAGTTTGCAATAAATCAATAAATTTTATAAAAAGTTTATTTATTACATTTATTTATTAAATAAATATTATATTAATAATAGATTTTAAGGACTGCGTTAGCGATGTATTGCCTGGGTTTGCCATCGGGCTTTTATATGTGGAATTTGGGCTTAAATGGTTGTGAGATGCTGTAAGATTGGATATAATAGCGCCATGAAATTTATGGAGCTATTGTGAATAAGCAGCCTGTCTTTTTAGATTTGACGAAAATTCATTTACCAATTACAGCGTTGGTCTCAATTTTGCACCGAATTACTGGTATACTTCTTGTGGCATTGTTGCCAATTGGAGTGGCGATGCTTTATGGCGTATTTATTAGACCAGAGTTATTTCAAGAATGTGTGCTAATGTCAAAATATTTTCCTATGGCATTTGTCTGTTTTTATTTATATCATGTTGTGGCAGGTACGCGACATATCTTGTCTGAACTTCTGCATTGGCATGAACTAAAATGTGCGCGCCAAACTGCTTGGTTTGTTTTAGTGGGCTGGTCTTTGCTTTCTTTGCTATTTATCTTGAGGGTTTTATAATGGATTGTTGTCATCAAAAAGGGCTGACTGATTGGCATCTTCAGCGTGGAACTACCGTTTTTATTTCATCCTATATAATACCTATGATCATTTATTGGCTTGTGTATCCGCAGGCGAGCTTGTCTGAATGGCAGCAGTTTTTAACCAGCTGGCCTATGTTGGTTGCTGCAATTGTGGGATTATTTGCCCTTGCTGTTCATGCTTATATTGGCATTTGGGTGGTTTTGACAGATTATCTCTCAGACCATTTGGCAGCGCAGTCATCCTGTAGATCCATGCTTGCTTTAAGGAAATTTTTGATAGGTTTGATGGGTATTTGGGTCTTTGGCTCTGTACTGGTCGCTTTGGCTATTATAGTGGGATGGGGAATATTGTGAGTATTTTGAGAGAAAAGCAATTTGATGCGATTATTGTTGGTGGTGGTGGCGCCGGTCTTCGAGCTTCTTTGGAGCTTTCCTCTAGTGGTTATCATGTTGCAGTTGTCTCAAAGGTGTTTCCCACTCGATCACATACTGTGGCAGCCCAAGGTGGCATTAATGCCGCCCTTGGGAATGTAGAGGGAGAAGATGATTGGCGCTGGCATATGTATGATACCACGCTGGGTAGTGATTTTTTAGGTGACCAGGATGCCATTGAATACATGTGTAAACATGCCCCAGATACGGTCTTAGAACTTGAAAAAATGGGCATGCCATTTAGTCGTGATGAAAATGGGAAAATATATCAACGTGCCTTTGGTGGTCAGACCCGCCATTATGGAAAAGAATTTTCAGTGCATCGAACCTGCGCGGCCTCTGACCGTACAGGTCATGCAATGCTCCATACTTTGTATCAACAAAATATTCGTGCCAAAACACAGTTTTTGACTGAATGGTATGCGATTGATTTGGTAAAAAGTGAATCTGGCAAGGTATGTGGTGTTATTGCCATTGAGATGAAAACAGGTGACCTTTATTTTTTAAATGCCAAGGTGACTGTTTTGGCAACTGGAGGTGCGGGTAAGATCTTTAAATCAACCACCAATGCCTATACCTGCACGGGTGATGGCCTGGGTATGGTATATCGTGCAGGGCTACCTTTGCAGGACATGGAAATGTGGCAGTTTCATCCAACTGGGATTGCCAATGTCGGTGTTTTAATTTCTGAGGGTGCTCGTGGTGAGGGTGGCTATTTGACAAATAGTGAAGGTGAGCGCTTTATGCAACGTTATGCGCCTCAATATAAAGATCTTGCGTGTCGAGATGTGGTTTCTCGTTGCTCTGCTATTGAGATTCGTGAGGGACGTGGCTGTGGTCCAAATAAGGATTATGTGCTTTTGAATATCAGTCACTTAGGTGAGGAGATTATTCTCAAGCGCCTTCCTGGGATTACTGATCTTGCAAGAACATTTGCTGGGGTGGATCCATTAAAGGAGCCGATTCCAGTTGTGCCAACATGTCATTACATGATGGGAGGAATACCGACCAACCCGCAGGCTCAAGTGATTGATGTGCAAAAAGGGAAGGATCAGGTTGTGCCTGGGCTTTACGCTGCCGGTGAATGTGCTTCCGTGTCAGTGCACGGCGCAAATCGGTTGGGTGCAAATTCCTTATTGGATATCGTGGTGTTTGGACGTGCGGCAGGTAAGCATATTAAGGGTCTTCTTGACAATGGCTATGAGCAAGAGACTGTTGATCAAGGTGCTTTAAATCGTTCAATGAGTCGTTATCAACGTTGGATGGACAACAAGGCTGGTCCAAGTTATTCAGAGCTAAGGCTGCGTCTGCAAAACTTAATGCAAAAAGACTTTGGCGTTTTTCGCACAAAAGAGGCCATGCAGGAAGGGCTTGATGGCTTGATTGCAATTCGCCATGAGATGCAAAACGCGACCATCTCGGATCATTCTAAGGCGTTTAATACAGCATTAATTGAGGCCCTTGAACTGGATAACATGATCGAAGTGGCATATGCCACGGCCCTGGGTGCTCTTCATCGTGAAGAGAGTCGAGGTGCGCATTCAAGAATTGATTTCCCAAATCGTGATGACAAACATTGGCATGCACATCTGATTACTTATACCGATGGGCGAGTGGCTAAACGTGCTGTTAATATGAAGCCTCATGAAATGGATCCAATAAAATTGAAAGAGCGAGACAAATAAGATGCAAGTCACCATTTATCGTTACAATCCTGATTTTGATCAGAAGCCAACTTATAAAATGTATGATGTGGATACCTCCAAGGTTCATGGCATCATGCTTTTGGATGTTCTTGAGTATATTAAGGCAAATTTAGATGACTCATTGGCATTTCGACGCTCATGTGGTGGGGGAGTTTGTGGGTCAGATGGGATAAATATCAACGGTAAGAACTCACTGGCATGCATTACCCCTTTTAAAGAGCTGCCTGAAAAAGTCACTTTGCGCCCATTGCCGGGTATGCCGATTATTCGTGACTTGATTGTTAATCTTGATCAATTTTACACCCAGTACAATTCGGTCAAGCCCTACCTTCAAACTCATAGCAATCCTGAAAAAGAACACATTCAGTCCATTGAACAAAGAGATAAATTGGATGGTTTATATGAGTGTATTTTGTGTGCTTGTTGTTCATCTTCTTGCCCTTCCTTTTGGTGGAATCCGGATAAGTTTGTAGGACCAGCTGGTTTATTGGCTGCTGCACGATTTATATTAGATTCAAGAGATGAAGAGAAAGAGAGTCGTTTGAAAGATCTGGATGACCTGTACAGACTTTATCGCTGTCGATCCATTATGAACTGTACCACGGTTTGTCCTAAGGGGTTGAATCCCAATGCAGCAATTTCAAAGATTCGTGATGAAATGATTAAGTCAAAAACAACCTGCACTGAGCCACATCATGAACATGACTAACAAATATGCTCAATTTTTAAAGGACGCTCCTTTAGCGGGTCAAAATCAATCCTATCTTGAGCAGATGTATCTGGATTATTTGCAGGATCCTGCAAGTGTTGATAATCAGTGGCAATCTTTTTTTAAACACAATGGCCATGTTCAAGAAAGAATTGAGCAAATGCATCCTGTGATTAAAGCACGTCTTATGCAGCTTAATTACCAAGCTGTTGTGCCTGGGTCTGATCAAAATTCACTAACTGATTTTTATAGAAGGTATGGGCATGTTTTGGCGGGTAATGACTATTATGCAAAGCAAGTAACGCCATCTTGGTCAGAGTTATGTGCTGGTTTTCCTGGTTTTCAAGATAATCCTGATCTTTCAAAAAAGTATTGCCAAAAAATAGGCTATGAATTCATGCATATTGAAGAGCCAAACATCAGGGAGTGGTGGCAACATCAAATTGAATCTTTGGCTGGATTACCTGAGCACCAACAATTAGTTGATGCGCTGGAGCAAGTGAATAAAGCTCATGAGCTAGAGCGGTTTTTGGGCATTCAATTTGTGGGTCAAAAGCGTTTCTCGCTTGAAGGTGCTGAAGCGTTGATTCCAACTTTAAACTTTGTGATTGAAACACTTGCTGTGGGTGGTATTTCCGATCAGGTCATTGGAATGGCACACCGTGGCCGCCTTAATGTACTGGTTAATGTGTTGGGGTTGTCAGTTCAGCGATTGGTGGATGAATTTAAAGGTGCCAATAAAATGTCCAATACCACAGGTGATGTGAAATATCACCTTGGGCATTCCATTGATCGAACCATGCATGGAAAGAAGGTGCATATTTCATTAAATTACAACCCCTCACATCTTGAGGCTGTTAACGGTGTTGTCTGCGGCAATGTTAGAGCTAGAAATGATCGTTTTGAGATGGAGCCCTCCATTCAAAAAACCAAGGCTGCAGGGATTCTTATACATGGGGATGCATCGTTGGCTGGACAAGGATCCGTGATTGAGGTCTTGAACATGTCAAGAGTTGATGCTTATCAGATAGAGGGCACTGTGCATATTGTGGTTAATAATCAAATTGGGTTTACTACCACACCTGCTCAAGATCGCTCCAGTCGATATTGTACCGACGTGGCCAAGAGTATTGCTGCGCCTGTGATTCATGTTGATGCTGACGATGTTGGATCCTGTATACGCGCAGCTATCTTGGCAGCAGAGTTTAAATTGCGCTTTAAGCGGGATGTCTTTATTGATCTTCAAGGGTATCGCAAGCACGGTCATAATGAAGCCGATGAGCCAAGAGCAACACAGCCGATGATGTACCTGGGACTGAAAGATCATCCTGGTGTGGCAAAATTGTTTGCAGATCAGCTGATCCGAGATAACGTTGTCAATCCATTGTTTGTGGAAAAAATGATCAATGATATTCGTGAAAAATTATCACAAGGACAGGTTTTGGTTAATTTTTCCTCTGAAGATCATTCACCCAGGCATCAAGATTGGCAGCTGATGAGCAATCATGCCAAGGATGAAAAGACCAGCATTACCAAAGAGGTATTGCAACTGATTGGGCCTCGAGTTTTTGATCAGGGTGACATTGAAATTCAAAAACAAGTGAAGCAAACCTTAAATGCCCGCTTGAAGATGCTTTTGGGACAGGAGGCAACGAACTGGGGGTTTGGAGAACTGATTGCTTATGCATCATTAATCGAAAGTGGGTTTAAAGTAAGGTTGGTTGGACAGGATGCTGAACGTGGTACATTTTCGCACAGACACGCTGTTCTGCATGATCAGGATACTGGTAGAGTATTTTGTCCTTTGCGTGAGAATTTCACAAAGCATGCTTTTCATGTTTACAATTCAACCCTTTCTGAGTATGGTGCTTTGGCTTACGAGTATGGCTATTCTGAAACAGACCCTAACACACTGGTGATTTGGGAGGCGCAGTTTGGTGATTTTGCCAACGGAGCTCAGGTGATTTTTGATCAGTTTATAAGTTCAGCTTGGCAAAAGTGGAAGCGCCTAAGTGGTCTTGTTGTATTCTTGCCCCATGGCTATGAGGGCCAAGGTCCTGAGCACTCATCAGCAAGGATTGAAAGAATGTTGCAACTTTGCGCACAAAATAATATGCAAGTGGCAGTGCCAACGACACCGGCGCAGATTTTTCATTTATTGCGCTTGCAAATGCTAAGATCAATGCGTGTGCCGATGATTGTTATGACGCCTAAAAGTCTGCTTAGAAATCCAATGGCAGTTTCCGAATTGGATGAATATACCCATGGGCATTTTCAGCGGGTTATTTCAAATAAAAATTCACCTGTAAAATCTGAGCGTGTGATTCTTTGCCAGGGTAAAATATACTATGAATTAAAGAAAATGCATGATGAGGCAGCTTTAGATATACCGATTATCCGACTTGAGATGCTGTATCCGTTTGCGCATGATGAATTGGCTCAGGCACTGAAGATCATCGATACTCAAAAAATAATTTGGGTTCAAGAGGAGCCCTTTAATCAAGGTCCATGGCTTCAAATTCGTCATGAAATTGAAAAACATGTGCCAAAAGGGGCGACATTGAGTTATTGTGGGCGTGAGGCTCAGGCATCACCTGCTGTGGGTTATGCTCTAATGCATGCTGTCAAACAAGAGCAAATTGTAAAACAAGCACTGGGTTTAGAAAAGGAGTAGAAAATGGTAGAAATTAAGGTACCAGTTTTGCCAGAAAGTGTGTCTGATGCACAGGTTGCGCAGATCCATAAAAAAGTGGGTGATTATATTAACGAAGGAGAGGCGCTTTTTGAGCTTGAAACCGATAAGGTTATGCTTGAGGTTTTGGCCACTGCCAGTGGTGTCATTACTCAGTTAAATGTATCAGTATCTGATGTTGTTACTGCCAATGCAGTTTTGGCAAAAATGGAGCAAAGTGCTAAACCTTTGGTTAATACAGTCAAGGAAGAAACCAAGCAGGTGACTGAAAAACCTGCGATGGAAGCACATTCGCCATCAGTTCGCCAAGCTTTATTTGAGCATAATATTGATGCCAAGGACGTTGAGGGTACTGGTAAGAAAGGACGATTGACACGCATGGATGTTATTCATCAACCAGGCACTGGCCGAAAAGAAGAAAGGGTGCCAATGAGTCGGTTGCGTGCACGCATTGCTGAAAGGTTGGTGGAAGCACAACAAACAGCTGCCATGCTAACGACTTTTAATGATGTTGATATGACTGAAGTTATGGCGTTGCGCTCTAAATATAAAGACTTATTTGAAAAAACACATGATATCAAATTAGGCTTCATGTCCTTTTTTGTAAAAGCCGCAGTAAAGGCGCTGCAAAAATTCCCTGCAGTCAATGCTTCAATTGATGGTACGGATATCATTTATCATCATTATCAGGATATTGGGATCGCAGTATCCAGTGACCGCGGATTGGTTGTACCAATTCTTAAATCTTGCGAGCATATGTCAATGAGTGATATTGAGTCCAGTATTGTTGCTTATGCGCAAAAAGCGCAAAAGGGGGCATTGACTTTGGATGAGATTACAGGTGGAACTTTTACCATTAGCAATGGTGGAATTTTTGGATCGATGCTTTCAACCCCGATTATTAATCCACCTCAAAGTGCTATTTTGGGCATGCATCGCATTGAGAATCGCCCAGTGGTTTTGGATAATCAAATTGTCATTCGTCCCATGATGTATTTGGCATTATCCTATGATCATCGTATTATTGATGGCAAAGAGTCGGTGCAATTTTTATCTGCAATTAAGCAGTATCTTGAGGATCCTGCTCGCTTATTACTTGATATATAGGAGATCGATATGAATATGAATGTTCATGAGTACCAGGCCAAGCAATTATTTGCAAAAGAGGGTATTCCGGTGCCGCAAGGTAAAGTTTGTCGGTCTGTGGAAGAGGCATTAAACATTTATGCAGAACTGGGTTCTAAACAAGTCGTTGTGAAAGCTCAGGTTCATGCCGGTGGGCGAGGGAAAGCCGGTGGAGTCCGAGTGGTTGATAATAAAAATATGCTGACGGATTTTGTAAAACAAATGATTGGTAGTCAGCTTGTGACTTATCAAAATGCGCCGGAAGGTCAGCCCGTTCACCAAGTTTTGCTTGAAGAGCCCTGTCAAATATCCTCTGAGCTTTATCTGAGTGTGGTTCTAGATCGCTCATCACAAACAGTGATTTTTATGGCCTCCTCCGAGGGCGGTGTTGATATTGAGACCGTGGCTGAGAGTACACCGGAAAAAATATTTAAATTCAGTGTTGATCCTCTGGTTGGGGTCATGCCCTTTCAATGCCGTGAGATGGCATTTTTATTGGGATTAGAAGGTAAGCAAATCAAACAATTTACGCATATCGTTACCAAGCTATATAAGTTATTTACTGAAAAAGACTTAAGTATGATTGAGGTTAATCCTTTGGTGATTGATGCTTCTGGCGATTTAGTATGCCTGGATGGTAAAATTAATATCGATAATAATGCAATGTATAGACAGCCACAAATCAGAGAATATCATGATCCAAGTCAGGAAAATGAACTTGAAAATCGTGCTCGCTCCTTTGATCTTAGTTATATTGCTTTAAATGGAATATCGGCTGTATGGTCAATGGAGCTGGACTTGCAATGGCTACTATGGATCTGATTAAATTATCCGGTGGTGAGCCGTCTAATTTTTTAGATGTTGGTGGCTCAGCAACTAAAGAGCGGGTAACTGAAGCGTTTAAAATTATCTTAGCAGATCCAAATGTAAAAGCCATTTTGGTCAATATTTTTGGGGGAATTGTTCGCTGTGATTTAATCGCAGATGGGATCATCAGTGCTGTGGCTGAAGTAGCTACAGATTTGCCTGTGGTGGTGCGTCTTGAAGGACATAATGCTGAATTGGGCAATCAACGTCTGGCATCTAGTGGGTTGAATATTTTAGCCTGTGATAGTTTCACAAAAGCTGCTCAAATGGCAGTTAAAGCCAGTAAAGGAGTTTAAAGATGAGCATTTTGATTAATAAAAATACCAAAGTTATTTGCCAGGGTTTTACTGGCGCGCAAGGCACTTTACATTGTCGCCAAGGTATTGAGTATGGCACTCAGATTATGGGGGGTGTTACCCCTGGAAAGGGTGGTACGATGCATTTGGATCGACCTGTATTTGATACAGTTAAGCAGGCCGTTAAATCGACTGGGGCTGATACAAGTATCATATTTGTCCCAGCTCCATTTTGTAAAGATTCTATTTTGGAGGCTGTTGATGCAGGTATTAAGTTAATTATCACCATCACAGAAGGAATTCCAGTCATAGATATGTTGATGGTTAAGCAGGTTTTGGATCATCATGGCGTCAAAATGGTGGGTCCAAACTGCCCTGGGGTGATAACCCCGGGAGAATGCAAGCTTGGAATTATGCCAGGGTATATACATCTGCCTGGGCAGGTTGGTATTGTCTCTCGCTCAGGCACCTTGACCTATGAAGCGGTTAATCAAACCACTGCACTGGGCTTGGGGCAGAGCACATGTATTGGTATTGGTGGTGATCCAATTCCAGGCATGAGCTTTATTGATGTCTTACAGATGTTTGAAAATGATGATCAAACCAAAGCCATAGTGTTGGTAGGGGAGATTGGTGGCAGTGCAGAAGAGGAGGCGGCTGAGTATATCAAGTCACATGTTCGAAAACCCGTTGTTTCTTATATTGCGGGTGTAACAGCTCCCCCTGGAAAGCGGATGGGTCATGCAGGCGCCATTATTTCAGGAGGAAAGGGAACTGCTGGAGAGAAATTTAAGGCGCTAGAGAGAGCTGGGGTGCAAACAGTACGTTCCCCAGCTGAAATTGGTATAGCTGTGAAAAAATGCCTGTCACGATAGGGGTTCATAATGATCCCGGTTCTTATTGATTGTCATTTAAAGAGCTTGACAACATTGTTCTACAGTGTAAAATAGCAGATAAGATTCCTGCAGGATGCATTTAAAAAAACTGGACTGGCGTCTTAAACATACTTAATTAGGAGAGAAACATGAGTAATATATATAGACCAAGTTTTGACGGTGCTACTAGTGCTAAGCTAAGCGACTTTAGAAGATTGGGTTCAACATATACCTTGAAAGCTATCGCCACTGCTGCTGGTGCATTTGCATTTTTTACTTTGGGGCCCGTTTTACCAGGTCTAATCGCCGCAGGCGTGACAGCTTTTTCATTTTCAAAACTTGCAAATGCTCATTACAACGCATATGATTCATTATCGCTCAATGAACATTTAGTTCCATTTACTTTGGGGGAAAGACAATCTCAAAATGCAATTGTACATAAGATAGAATCTGCTATAAATTTCTTGCAACTGGCTACTTATAAGGCATTGTGGGAAGCTATGAGAAATGGTGTTATTGCTCAAAAAACGAATGATAGTAAATTTTATGAACTTGGTGTATTAGATCATGATTCAGAAAAAATGATGTCTAAAGAGATGCTGGGCTATGACCTATTGGGTGCTGCAATCTCCATCCTGCTTTTTGTTTTTGTTCCAGCCGTTGGAGCTGGCTCAATAATGGCTAAGCTTGCTGCAGCAACACTTCCAGTGCTTTTGACTGGACGTTTGGCTGATTATGCTAAGAGTAGAGTCAGTGAGTCAATCAATCCTATTGAAGAACAAAAGCAAGGATATCGACAAACTACCAATGAAAGCCCTGTTATTTCTGCTACTCTTGATGCTAATCAGACTCCACAGTTTGTAAATTTTACTGCTTCTGAAAGCGATAATGTTTCAGATAATGAAGTAGAGATTACAGATCCACAACAAATTACAAAACAAGGTGCAGGTGCAGGTCAATAATTTAATTCCAACGAATATTTGGTTAATGTTTTTTATCAATAAAAAAACCTGAACCAAAAGAGAGGGCCTTAGGCCCTCTTTTTTTATTCCTGGTTCAGTAATACAATTATTTTTAATACTGCTTTTATTGATTCTCCAGTCGCTGGAGCTAAGTCAGGCATAGCTGGTTTGCTTTTAGTTTTTTTACCAGCTGCTTGGATACTATTGCCCTTGGGCGGATAGTCGCTGATAAATTTTTTGAACACATTCTTGATCATGCTGAAAGAGTCAGGACCTTGGCTAACATTTGAATGCTTGCACGAAATTTGAGTTAAATAATCCTCAATACGTATCGAGTAAAAAAATGAACTGAAACCAAAAATCACTCTTCCAGCCTGTTATACCAGTAGGGCTTTGATTCTCATCGTTTGCCTTTATGTTTGTCTTGCTATATTCAATGAAATG
This sequence comes from Gammaproteobacteria bacterium, assembly GCA_016874185.1. GTDB lineage: Bacteria > Pseudomonadota > Gammaproteobacteria > Comchoanobacterales > Comchoanobacteraceae > UBA1515. The sequence continues at coordinate 9,214 of VGUW01000009.1, read as the reverse complement.
TTTTGGCTTTGAGCTTTGATATTTTATGCTGATTTTAGAGAAAAAAATTATCGTGGCTGAAATTGAATTTGTTAGCGGTTTTCCCTGGTTATTTAGGTTTTGTTTTTAATTTAATTTGGATTTTGTTTGGGAATTAAATTATATAACCCGATTGGTCTTTTATGTGATAGCTACAATTTTGCTTAATTTTCATGAGATCTGCCATTTTTTCAGTTTCTTGTGGCATTGGTAAGACCTCATTGATGCATTTAATCGATTCTTTGGACTTATCAAGCACAGAAGTAAATTAGATGGAGATTCTCTTTATCTTTTTAATATCCATGGTATGATGGGCTTTGGATGAAGTTGATGATGAGATGAAACCTAAACATGTTTACCTAATTAAGAATTCTGTTGTTTTTTTGGTAATGGCATCATTACCACATACCGTTTTGTATTGGGTGCTTATGTCATCTGTGCAATTTGATCTTCTGAAATTGATTTTTGCCTGGTATAATTTACTGCCCTCGTTAACCGCTTTCCAAGATGGGCAGGTCAGCATCAGTGATTTTTTTGCCATAATGATGAATGATAATAGCTCTTCAAGGCCTGCATCTTATTTAAAAGAATTCTTGATCTCCACATTGATTTCATCAACTGTGATTTTTTTGTCCATCCCGTATTTTATCTCTGGCATATTGGTGACTTTCATGGCACTTTACGATTCCCGCATTTCGGATGATAGGCGAGAAATCCCAAAAAGTAGTAGTGGGATATTCCATCCAATAACTCCTTTTCGTAGAGAAGAATCTAATTCTACTTTTAACCCAGGTAATTTATACCAAGGCACACCCCTAAACTGAGGTTTTATCATAAGGGTTTTTGTCTTGTCTTAAAATTAATTGCATCGGACATCCAAATGACTGTAGTGCCTTTGTAAATTGATTGCTCAAGTATTTTTTATAACTTCCAGGAAGATGGTCCACCTGCTTGCCTGTGATCTTGATTTTAAGCGGCTTATATCCTACAGGGTGTGCAAATCGAAGTTTTACCGGCGTTTTTCTTGATGATAATGGTGGGGGGGTTTGAGTAACCGCATGATTGAGTATTTTTGTGAGATAGGTACTGTTTGGGGTTAGATTGAAGGCTTTAATGATTTTTAGGATGTTGCATTTGAGGACATTGAGCCCTAAACCTGTTTTGAATGCACTAAATATGATCGGGCAGGGCCACTGCTTGGTATAATTCTCTGTAAAAGTAAGCAGTGTTTTTTGCTGTAGTTTATCTAACAAATCCCATTTGTTTAAACAAATGATCATACCGCTCCCGCTATCCCAAGTGTGCTGCATCAGTTTAAGATCCTGGTCAGTCAGACCAGCAGTACTGTCAACCACAATAACTGTAACTGCAGACTTTCTAAGTGATCCCAGAGCCTGCCAGATCATTTGTTGCTCAAGCTTAATTTTAATCCGTGATTTTCGTCTTACTCCAGCGGTATCAATTAAATTAAGCCTTTTCCCGTCAATTTCCACAGGCATCTGGATGCTGTCTCGGGTTGTTCCGGCATGTTCAGAGACAATCACTCGGTTTTCACCAAGCAGTAAGTTGCAAAGTGTGCTCTTACCAGCATTGGGTCGCCCAAGAATACAAATGCTATCAACCTCTTCTTGAACATAAGGGGTTTGAGGATATTTATGAAGATATTGCTCAAGCCAATCAAATAAATGAGAAAAACCAGCCTTATTTTTACTTGAGATCAGAATGTAGTCCTCATTGATAGAAAAGAAATGAGCGCTTTCCTCTTGATAAGTCAGACGGTCTTGTTTGTTAACAAGTACAAGTGACTGGATATTAAATTGTTTAATTTTTTGCCATAGCATTCGGTCAAGCTCAGTAGGTCCTTGCTCTGCATCAACGATCAACCAAACTGCATCTGCCACTTCTAATGCGAGCTCGGTTTGTTCATTCATTAACGTTTGCAGATCATCATCAGTTTCATCTAAAAAACCAGCTGTATCAATGAACTCAAAAGAGCCATTGTCCAGGTGAAGAAATCCGCAGCGACGGTCTCTGGTGACTCCTGGTTGATCATCAACCAAAGCTCGCTGGTGCGTAAGTGCATTGAAAAGGGTTGATTTACCCACATTAGGGCGGCCTATGATGGCAATACGTGCGCAGTTCATGAAAACTCTTTTTGTAGACGATAGGTTAATTGATCTTTAATCCCTTTGCTAATAGGATCCATATTTTGTGTGTGAATTCTTCCATAAGCCTGCTTCCATATTAAAACAGCCTGCGCATCGTCATTGAGGGTCTTATAGGAATCCCCCAGGTATAAATCACGAAACAGTAAGAAGCTGGGCTCAGTGATGGATTTTAAGACACTGATGGCCTCATTGGGGGCCTTCATGTTAATGTAAATGATGGATAATCGAAGACGATATAGGTCACAAAATGGCTGGAAGCAAACAGTTAATAACTCTTTGTAGATTTTAACGGCATTTTGTGGGTTGCTCATGAGCTCATTTTTAGCAGCCGCAGCCATCACCAGCTGTGTGATTAGCGCAGTTTTATTCAAGGCCTTCATTTGCTCAAGGGTTGAATGATGATTAGAGTCTTTGGCTGAATTTTGTTTGACCCATTGTGACTGTAAGATTGACAACTGTGCATTATTATTTTTGACCGTTTGTTTTTGAAACTCCCAGCCACCGAGGACTGCAAACAAAAGGATTATCGAAATAATAATGAAATGTTTATATTGGCGATAAAATTCAATGACAGGCTCTTGCCAAGGGTTATGTTCACTCATAATTGCTCCTGTAAAAGTTGATTCAGTTCTTGGGGAGATGATGCGGATTTTTCATCTGAGTTGGACAGATTTTTCAATGTCAGCGTATCTTGGATCATGATCACATGATTCGCGCCTTGTTTAACCGCACGAGATAACCCTTTTTTGATGGAGGAAAATTGAAAGTCAATGCTAATCTGACCAGGATAACTGATGAATGATTGTATTTCAAATGCTTTTTGAACTTGATCCTCATGGCATAAAATAGTGCATTTTCGTACAGTTTGAGGAATGATATTCAGTGCCTGCATCATTAAAACAAGCCGCTCAATTCCAAATGAAAGACCTGTTGCTGGCCATGACTTACCACCCAGTAGAGCACTTAGCTGATCGTAACGACCGCCCCCACAAACAGCGCTTTGCGAGCCAAGTAAATCAGTTTGCCATTCAAAAACCAACCCTTCGTAATAGTCAAGGCCTCGAACCAGCTTCGTATTCCAGCTGAACGTGGTGTCAAGCGCTGTAAGCATTGATTTTATCTTGGCAATTTCTTCTTGCTCCTGAGTATTGTAAAAGTCATCGAGCCTGGGTGCATGATCAATCATGCCAATAACAGCTGGATCTTTGCTATCAAGTACTCGTAAAGGGTTATGCTCAAGGCGGATTTTAAGATCATCAGATAATCCATCCTTGTAGGGCTCAAAATAGGACTTGAGTGATTTTATGTATAAGTCCTTGGTGGATTGGCATGGCAGATAATTGATGTGCAGTTCACAGTGGGATAATAATGCCAAGGATTGGAGTGCCTTTTTTGCCACTTGGATCATTTCAATGTCGGCGTGAATAGAGGTGAATCCAAAACATTCAAGTCCAAATTGATGAAACTGTCGAAGTCTCCCTTTTTGAGGCCTCTCTCTGCGAAACATGGGTCCTGTATACCAGCATTTTGCAGTTTCTCTTCCAATGATGCCCTGATTGATCATGGCGCGAACACAGCTGGCAGTCCCTTCAGGGCGAAGAGCAATGTGTTCACCGTTTTGGTCATCAAAGTGATACATTTCCTTGCCAACAATGTCGGTATGTTCACCCACTGATCGTTTAAAAAGCTCAATATTCTCAAGAATAGGCAGGCGAACTTCACAGAAACCATGCTGTGATGCGGAGTGTTTTAGGATTTGTTCGATATGCGAAAAAAGGGGTGAATCCTCAATGATGTCTTTAAAGCCACGCAGTGGTTTCATATTCAGCCTTATCGTTTACGTTCAATATACCTAAAACAGTGATTTTAAATCGTTTATCAGCTATCATAAGTTCTAATTTAGATTGAATCAACCATTCCTGCCATTTTAATGCTGAATCTTTTCAGTACTATCTTTTTTTATCTGAGTTTGGAATTGCAATGAAAAAGAAAAAGTTAAAATGAATCGAATATTCTATAGTCTTCCTCTTGGCGATAAGGATGGCGGGAGTAGAGTCAATGTAAATGCTGCAAAATATTTCGTGCATGCAGGGATTGAGAAAAGATAATTTTATATGAAAAAAAGACGCCCGAAGGCGTCTTTTTGCTACTTAGTTAGCCTTAGAAACTCATTGAAAGACCTACATAGTATTGATCCAATGATGGCTTTTCAGACTCAAGGTTAAATGTTGCTCCAGCAGCAGTTTGACCAAGGGCTGTTATTTCAAGACCAGCAGTGTTGCTTGTTAATGTTACAACGTGCTGCTTGGCTTTTACAGTTAGGTAACCAGCGTTAACTGCTATTTTTTCATTTAGCATACCAGACAGGGCAACACCAAATGATGTCTCAGTTGTGGATACTTTGTCTGTTTTGATTGCGTTGGCAACTGCAGATGCGGCGTCGTTGTCAACATTAGCTGTTGTTAGCGCAGCATCGTTAGCAACAGCACCATCTGCAGTTAGTGCAACTGACTGAATTGCACCTGAGTGTGTTGTTTCAAGGCGTTGAATGCGAATTTCTGGACCGATTTTAAAGCTGTCATTAAAGCCAAACATCGCTTTCACACCAAAACCATAGGTTGGTTTGATCGCTGTATTAATAAGCTCTTTGTAGGCAGTAACTGCAGTTCCAGCAGCCCCTGTTAGGATTGCATTTCTACCTATGGTGGTTTCTAATTTCCCACTATTGATGACAAGACCTGCTTCTAAGCTGAAACGATCAGACATTTTCATGGTAGCTGAAGCTTTTAAGCCAAGGATTTGCTTTGAACCAGCAACTGTGTTGGCAAGAGTATTGTAGTTTTCCGCTTGAGTACCTGCTGCAATTGCTGCAGCTGGTGTTGCGACTGTACCTACATTTCTTTTACCTTCAAGGGCAAAGTTTGATGCTTCGACGCCAAGACCAAATTTTGCATCCAAAGCATAGGTTGAAGCTGAAAGAACAGCTGCTGCTGCTATTACTGAAGTGTATTTCATATCGTTCTCCGATTGTGTTTATCCATAACTCATCTCATTCTAGATGTTTTTTTTCTTTTTTTTAAATTTTTAATACTGGAAAATGTTAAATAATCATTATATTTGACATTTTAGCATAACTAAAGTGTAAAAAATGCCAATTAGCATCACAGCTGCCTGTTATTTAGCTGATTTTTATGAGAATTTTCTTACAATGCAGCCATGGGATGTCTCAAATGCTTGTTGTTTCCTTTTATAAATGATCCCAAAATTGTGGCTTTTAATGCACAGCTATTGTTTATTTGCCTAATGCAACAAATAAGAAATCGCGATGGTATTTTTGCCTTGGGTAATCATCAAACTGAGCCTGCTTGGGTTGCGAGAGGAGCATTGCTTATTTTCAGCAAGTTCTGCCTTTGCATTTAAGGTGATTTCTGTCTTTGGTCCCTTATGCAGCCAGTCCTTTTGATTTCTTATGATGTGGCTCCGATGATTTTTTTATGGATTAATCCTGTTGAAAAATTCGATTTTCTTGAGTAAAATTTTAGCTTATTTTAAATAGGAAGTTTAAATGAAAGATTCACAAAGTTTAGTGACCGTCAAAAAATCTGTAAAACATCCATTGTTTTCCTGTGGAGGTTCCATTATAGGTCCACTTGACGAAGGTCTGGATTACAAAGTACTTCGACATATTTTTCATCACAGTTATTGGCCCGTTACTTATAGTTGGAGATTTAATTCGGAGTACGAGAGAGCTCAACTGAATTATTTAGAAGTCAAATATGATGGCCCTAAATTATCACGACTAAAACCGGGTGACCGTATGGCACGTGAATCGGGTGGTGATCTGCATGAACTTGATAATGCGATTCAGGGTTGTTTTTGGGAAACAGTTGTGATTTGGCCGATGCTGGGTCTTTTGTTGGGCCCAATAGGAGGCGGAGTGGCATTATTGCTGATGGCTAATTCAAAACGAGATGAGGCCAATGCTATTACGGGCAATAGTAACCGAATTCAATCCCTTAGAAATGACGCTGATCACTATCAGCGATTAGGGACTGGGCTGTTCTTCATTTTAATCATCACTTTTCCATTATTTATGATGTATTGGCGCTATAAGGGCGGTGTTGTGGCTCGGGTAAAAGGGACCCAGAAAGCAAATATTATAATTACAGGAGCCAAAGAAATCAAAAAATCACTGAATCAAGAGATGGAATCTCTTCAAGAATTTAATGCGCGAAAAATAAGCGTTATTGAATTTCAGGTTTTTTTGTATTTGCTATCCCATCAATTAGAATCTGAGCAAATGTATGCTGTTTACAGTAAGGAGTTTTTTGAGTTAATCAATAGATATTATGACTTGGAGGTATTTTGGGATGAAGATCTCGAGTTTTTGCAGCTTATCTATGGGTCTGAGGTGAGTGATCTGGGCATCAATTTTGATACATTGCAGGAGGATAGAGAGGCTCTGAGACAAGCGATTATCAAGGAAAGTTTGCCCGTGTTTGTAACTCAAAAAATCGGTACTTCAATTTTTTCCAAATATCGAGAACATGTTGATTTTAGGCTTATTGGAAAAACAATTGTGGAAAAAGTCTCTGCCCAAAATGGACCTTCTCTTCAAGCACCTAAGGTTTCTCAAGCAGGTTTTGGTTTATTTTCAGATAAAAGACCGGCAAATAATGATAGCTCCATTGAATTAAGAAATATTGCATCGCAGATCTTATCTGGCCAGGCTGCTCCTAAATAATTGGTCGCCAAGAATGGCAACTTTAAAAGGAGATGATTTGTTTTAATGCATGAGATGACATATAAAGCCATTTGCAAACACAATGCATTGCTAATCCATGAGCGTATTTTTTTCATAATGAGATGGCTCTGTGGTTGTCAAAAATTTGTGTTTGTTGATTTTAAGATTGGGGTTTTGTTTAATTCAAATATTAAGATGTAGATTGGGCAGTATAAGAGTTTGTGTCTTTTTACAAAAGCGCTTTTAGGTGCGGCTGCTTTTTACTTTGCAATCAGTTTGGCAAAAAAAGCGGCATGTTGATCGGAGTCATTAAGGCAGGGGATATAATCGTAGCTCCTGCCCCCATGTTTCATAAACAATTGCCGATAGGTAACATTGACTTCTTCCAAGGTTTCAAGGCAGTCCACACTAAATCCAGGGCAGATCACAGCAATTTCCTTGTGCTCATGTGCTAACTTTGGAATCACATGATCGGTGTATGGCTCAAGCCATTTTTGGGCCCCAAAGCGTGATTGAAATGAGGTGCTAATGTCGTTGTTGGTTAGATTCAGCATTTCTTTGATTAAGCGTGAAGTTTGCATACAATAACAGTAGTATGGGTCACCTGCTTTTAACATGGCCTCAGGAAGACCATGGTATGAAATTAAAAGATGTCTTTTGCCATGTTGTTTAAAATACGTATTAATTTGATCCGCAATGAGAGCGATAAATTCAGGCTGATGGTGATAAGTATGAATATATTTAATATCCCAAATGAAATTCTCTTTTGATAATTCTTTGGTAATGGCATCAAAAACACTGCCGCTGGTACTGGCAGAATATTGGGCAAATAAGGGGATAATTGTGAGCTTTCGAATAGGATATGCTTTTAAAGCTGAAATTGCATCACGGATGGATGTTTGTGGATAGCGATAGCAACTAAGTACATGTGTCTTATCATCGGTGATTTCATCACATTTGCTTGCCAGGCGATCAGTATAAAAATGAAGAGGAATATTGCCATCAATTAATATTGATTGGTAACTGTGAATCAGTCGACGTGAGCGAAATGGAAGAATAATGCCAAACAAAATGGGGTACCATAAAATTTTTGGAAGTTTGATAACGCGGCTATCACTTAAAAAGTTTTTTAAAAAGGAAATGATACTCATGTAATTGGCTTTTTTGGGTGAGCCAAGGTTCACAAGCAATATACCCTGATGATGCTCCGGATTGTTGTGATACAAACTCATAATCTCTCCTTGATATTAATTTGGTCGCCGATATGAATTTGCTGGCACAGCTTGATAATGTCGTGGTTTAGCATGCGAATACATCCCTTGGATTGAGGTGTTCCAATGAGTGTCTCTTGATGTGTTCCATGAATGTAGATAAGGCGCTCATATGAATCAACACCAGGCCCTTGGTTAATCCCTGGCTCAAGACCCTTTAACCGAATAATTCGGCTAAGGATCATGTCGATGGAGCTGGCATTTGACCACTGAGACGGCGGATATAAACCAATGGGTTTTCTGGCTACAAATTGTGTGTAAATGGGTTCATGGATGCCAATAATATCACAAACTGCATGCAGACCCAGCGGGGTTTTAAAGCTGTTTTTTTCTGAGCCTGGCCCAAGTTTTGCAGATGAAATCTTGAAAGTGTGTTGATGATGGATGAGAACCTGTTGATCAATGTCGATGAGGATCATGATGTAAGTGCACCAAGCACAGCTGCCGAGGGGGCTAGATATGCAGGTGGGGTATTTGCTTTTGAATCAAGTTTGGGATAGGTGATGGACCCAATCTGTGCCACAGAGCCATTAAGCAAGAATGAGGGAAATTGATCAGTCTTGGTTTGATAAAGATAAAAAGCATTTACAATCGGCTCAATGAATTGATAATTGTTAAGATTCTTGTATTCAATCACCAGTTTACTGAGCGTCACTTGTTTTTGAGTTTCTTTTGATAAAGAACCATTGCCCAGTTCCTGCATAAGTTTAAAAGCAAATAATTGCTGTTCATTGCTTTGCTTTTTCTGAATCAGCATGCGTTTGATTTCATCAGTGGCCTCAGCCAGGTTTTTTGGGGTTTCAGGGTTGACTTTGACTAATTTAATCACAAGGAGTGATTGATCAGCAGTCGAAAGAACGGGGCTGCTATAAGAGGCAGCGTCATTGCCTTCAAGATAATTCATGACTTCAGCTTTTGGCCAGTGACCATTGATTTGAGCGCTGCTTAAATTTGATGTCATAATTTTTGTATTGAATTTCTTGGAAATTAAAGAAAGGTCAGTGCTGGTGAAG
>VGUW01000008.1 GCA_016874185.1 Gammaproteobacteria bacterium | reverse complement strand
TAAAAATCATGGTAAAATTGCCTTAAACGCTCAATGGATACATTCTCAATATCACTTTGCCAGCCAATGGTGTCATGGTGATAGGGATGGGCTTGAAATACGGTTGCCAAAATATGTTTATAAAGCGCACCTGAAGGATCATTTTCACCCTGCTCAAATTCATTACGCACCACTGTCATTTCAAGCTGACGATCTTGCTCATCAATAAATGCTCCACGCATGCGATCAGCCTCAATAGCAACAATTTCAGGCAAATGCTCTTTGGGCAAAACCATATAATAATTCGTTCGGTCCATCCATGTGGTGGCATTAAGCTGAGCACCCACATTTTCCATTCGATCAATATTATTTCCAAGTTGCTTATTAAAATTCTTTGATCCCTTGAACATCAAATGTTCAAGCAGATGTGTTGCCCCAGTATATCCAGTGGCTTCATGGCGAGAACCCACATGATAAGTGATTTGAAAGCCAACCACAGGCACTGTCTGATCTTTTTCTAATAAAATATTTAACCCATTGCGCCTTAACTGATAACAAGCTATCCCATGCTTTTCTTCTATAAATTCAAAGGACTTATTCATCGATACATCTCCTTAAGCAATAACCCATGACCACCGCTTGAAAAATTGATAGCCAAACCATCCACGGCACATTCCAAAATCCTGACAAATCACATTGAGGAAAGCGCATCAACCAACTAAACACTTGAACAGGCAAAAAACCACCCCAAATCATGCAAGTACTATGCCCCACAGCCAACGAAACTTGATACAAACCCAAAGCACATGACAGAAAACACATACATACAACCCACCGCCATGATGAGGCCATTAGTAACACCAGCCCCATACAAAACATCCACCAGCGTTGAATCCAGCAAAAAAAACAACCCTGAATGTTAAAGCCATATTCCAGGATCAAAGCCCCTATAAATAAAGCAATATAAACCCACCCCAGCAGGCATCGCTCATTGTGCTAAAAAAAATACTTTCATTTTAAAAAACTCTCATTTCTATAAAATTACCAGTCTACACTTGAAATGTCAGCCTTTTATCACCATATTTTTTAAAACAACTTTGAGGTTTATGATGAATACTGCTGATCCGATAAAAGCCAGTGACTTTGCTCCTATTGATACAAATATTGAACTTGAGGCCCAAATTCAAATGCTGAACGAGAAAATTGAGTCGATGGAGAAGGAAATTGAAAAATCAAAAAATGAGCAAATACGTTTAATCGCTGAAATGCGAAACCAAGCCCAGCGTTTTGAAAAAAAATCAGCCAATGACATTAAGCGAGCAGCCAGATTCTTTATCACTGACCTGCTGCCCTCACTGGATGGCTTACAAAAAGCACTGGAGGCATGCCAAAACCCAGATGCCAAAATAGAAAATGTGGCCATGGGCATTGAAATGACCCAAAAAGAGATTGAAAAAACACTCACACAGCATCAAGTAGAAATTATCAATCCTTTGAATGAGCTGTTTAACCCAGATCGCCATGAATCCATTGCTGCAGCTCCGTCAGATACCCCTGAAAACACCATTATCCGTGTCATTCAGCAAGGGTATTGTATTGACAACCTGTTAATTCGCGCAGCAAAAGTAATTGTATCTGCAAAAAAATAATCCTTACCACTTGAAATCCCCACAAATGACCACAAATTAGTGATGTGAAAGATTTATTCGGAGAAAAAAATGAGCATATGCATCGGTATTGATCTAGGTACTACCAACTCCTGCGTCGCAGTAATGGAGGGCGGGAAGCCCAAGGTTTTAGAAAATAGTGAAGGCAATCCCACAACCCCTTCTTACGTCGCATTTGTCGGCGGAGAAATCAAAAAAGGCGCAGCTGCAAAACGTGGCGCTGTTAACAACCCTGAAGAAACCGTTTTTGCATTCAAACGGTACGTAGGGCATAAACTGGCTGACAAAGTCGTGCAAGACAGCAGGGTTCCCTACAACTTAAAGGCAGCTAAAAATGGCGATGTGCGCGTAGCGATTAAAATCAATGGAAAAGAAGAGCTTTGGTCACCAGAACAGCTCAGCGCCCAAATCCTGACAAAAATGAAAGAAACGGCGGAAGACTATTTGGGGCATGAAGTTACCAGCGCTGTCATTACAGTTCCTGCATACTTCAATGATGCTCAGCGCCAAGCTACAAAAGATGCAGGGCGCATAGCCGGTTTAGACGTAAAGCGCATTATCAATGAACCAACTGCCGCAGCTTTGGCTTATGGCCTTGATAAAAAGCGCGGAGACCGTAAAATTGCAGTCTATGATTTAGGAGGGGGCACATTTGATATATCCATTATTGAAATTTCAGACATTGATGGTGATCACCAATTTGAAGTTTTAGCCACCAACGGCGATACATTCCTTGGCGGTGAGGACTTTGATGAAACCATTATTAATCACTTGGCTGAGGAATTCAAAAAAGAGCAAGGCATTGATCTAAGAAAAGACAAACTGGCTCTTCAACGACTAAAAGAGGCGGCTGAAAAAGCTAAAATTGAATTATCCTCTTCGCAAAATACTGAAATCAACTTGCCATTCATTAGTGCAAGAGAAGGCGCCCCGATTCACTTAAATCGGAACCTATCTCGCGCCAAACTTGAGGAGCTCACAGAAAGCTTGATTAAAAGAACCATCAAACCTTGTGAAATCGCCATTAAAGATTCAGGCATTGGTATTAATGATATTGATGAGGTAATTTTAGTCGGCGGCCAAACTCGCATGCCGAAAGTTCAAGAAGAAGTCGAAAGATTATTTAACAAAAAACCACGAAAAGATGTGAACCCTGATGAGGCAGTTGCAGTTGGTGCTGCTATTCAAGGCGCTGTTCTAACTGGTGATGTTAAGGACATTCTTTTACTTGACGTAACGCCTTTATCACTTGGCCTTGAAACCCTGGGCGGTGTTATGACAAAACTGATCAAGAAAAACACCACCATCCCAACCAAAGCATCACAGGTTTTCTCCACAGCCGCTGATAATCAAACTGCTGTCACTGTTCATGTTTTGCAAGGTGAGCGTGAGATGGCCAATTCTAATAAATCACTGGGTGAATTCACCCTGGGTGATATTGCAGCCGCTCCAAGAGGTATGCCCCAAATTGAAGTAACATTCAATATTGATGCAAATGGAATTTTGAAGGTCAGCGCAAAAGATAAAGCCACCAATAAAGAGCAGTCAATTACCATCAAGGCAGCTGGTGGTCTATCTGAAGATGAAATCGAGCGCATGATTCAAGATGCTGAAAAACATGCTGAATCTGACAAAGCCTTCCAAGAAATGGTTAACTTAACCAATCAGGCTGAAAGCACAGTCTACAGTATCAAGAAAGCCATAAATGAGCATGGTGACAAAATTACCGATGGGGAAAAAAGCTCAATTGAAAATGCCATCAAGAATCTTGAGTCTGCAATTTCAGCAAAGGATAAATCAGCCATCGAGTCTGGCATGAACAGCCTACAAACTGCCTCAAGCAGTTTTATGCAGAAAGTTTATCAACAAGATGCAAGCGCAAAAGCATCCGAAACTCATACTGAAAGCAATAAAACAGCTGCTCAGGGTGAAACCATCGATGCTGAGTTTAATGAACAAGACGATCAAGACAAAAAATAAGGGCAAACCAGATGGCCAGAGACTATTACCAAATACTCGGTGTTGATCGCTCCAGTGGTGCAGAAGAGATCAAAAAGGCATATAAGAAACTAGCCGGCAAATACCATCCTGATAGAAATAGCGGGAGTGATGCAGAGGCGATGTTCAAAGAAGTCAATGAGGCTTATAGCGTCTTATCTGATCCACAAAAACGCCAAGCCTATGATCAATTTGGCCATGCTGGTGTCAATCCGCAAGGGGGTGAGGGATATGGCGGCAACCCTTTTGATGGATTTGACTCTATTTTTGAAAGCGTGTTTGGTTCTGGATTTGGCGGCGCTGCCCGCCAAAGATCCAGAGCAACTCGCGGATCTGATTTAATGCAGCGCATAGAAATCACGTTAGAAGATAGCTTTAATGGCTGTGAAAAAAATATTCAGATCCAGACCATGGAGAGCTGTGGAGACTGCAAGGGAACCGGCGCCAGAAGTGGGTCATCCGCAACCACTTGCTCACAATGCCATGGCAATGGCCATATCCGATTACAGCAAGGGTTTCTTGCCATAGAACAACCATGCCCATCATGTCATGGTGAAGGCACAATCATTAAAGATCGCTGCCCCAGCTGTCGCGGACAAGGCAAAAAAAGCCAAAATAAAAACATCAGTGTTCAAATCCCTGCAGGGGTCGAAGACAACACACGGATGCGACTATCAGGCAAAGGCGAAGCAGGTTCCAAAGGAGGGGCCCCGGGTGATTTATATTTGGACATTTATATTAAGCCACACCCCATTTTCAAAAGAGAGGGCTCTGATTTAATGTGTGATGTCCCCGTTAGCATCGTAACAGCAGCACTGGGTGGTGAAATTGATGTATTTAGTCTGGATAAAAAATTATCACTTAAAATCCCGCCTCAAACACAATCTCTCAGTAATTTCAGATTAAGAAAACAGGGCATGCCCATTCTAAGATCATCCGCACAAGGGGACCTAATCTGCCGAGTTATTGTAGAAACACCAATTAACCTGACTGATGCACAAAAACAATTATTGCAAAGTTTTGCAGACTCCTTAAAGGAGGATCAGGCCAAACATAGCCCTAAATGTGATTCCTGGATGCATAAACTTAAACGATTTTTCACAAACACTTAAACCTCTAAAACATCAACCACTGGTTGGTAAGGCACATGAATGACAAATTCTGTGCCAACACCAACTTGTGAGTGAACCTCAACATTCCCACCCAAATCTCTGGTATACTCATAAATAATTCCAAGTCCAAGACCTTGCCCTGACTCTTCTGTCATCCTGCCTTTTTCGATACGCTTTCCATACAAAACATCCGATAAGTGATGCTTGGGGATTCCAACCCCATGATCCTTAACCCGCACCATTAAGCCTTTACCTTGGAAATTTTTTGATAATGAAATCTCAAGCTCTAAATACTCTGTTCGCGAATGCTTAATGGCATTAACCAATAAATTGGTAATAATTCTTTGAAGCCGCACACGATTGGTTCGAATATACCGACAAATATCATCAGCCAGCTTAGTGGTGAACTCAATTTGCTTTTCTTCAATCATCAAACGAATAGTCCCCTTGATCTCCTCAATAAATTGAACCACAGAAAACTCATCAGATTGATTAGGTTCATCAAAGCATTTCTTGGTGGTGAAATCTAAAATTTCTTCCACTATTCGCTCAAGTTGCCTGGCACTGTAAAGAACATCCCGCATCATTTCATTGGCAGGATCCTGACTTTGAATGATTTGGGCAAGCCCAATGAGATTCATCAACGGTGTTTTGATGTCATGTTTTGATTTTGCAAGAAAATCTAAGCTGCCAACATAATCAAAAGCTTCCTGAACACGATGCTCTTGTCTCTCAATATCTTGATTCTTTCTTTGAGTAATATCAAAAATAACAGCAACAATACCAGTGGGTTGATTTAACTCATTTTTAACAGCCTGGCGGTAGGATAGCCAATTTTTGACCTCAGCTCCCGCTAAGCGAATACTCTCTTCAAAAACCGAAGGCTTATCTTGGTTTAAGGCAGCAACATGATTACGCGCAATCAAATCAATACATGCACTATCAACGTCTTTATCTGCAAATACATCAAAAATATTTTTTCCAACCAGGGTTTGTGGGTTTGTTACTTTAAAAAATGCCGCAAATGAATAAGAGCAGGCCTGAATTAATCCCAAAGGGCTTACCCAGTAAAACAACTGAGGCAGCATCATGACCCCTTTTTCAAAGGCTGTTTGCCTGACTTTACTATCTTGAAGAGCTTTTAAATGCACGATCGATTCTTGCTCAAGCTGAGCGATTCTAAGCTGCTGATTATTAATTTTCTCAAGAAGCTTTACAGTATCGACCATGATGAATGTCTCCTATATACTCATCATAGCACCCGCATCATCTTAGTATCAAGTAAATTAAAAGTGTTTTTTAAACAAACAGTTCTGCAAGATCCTCAATAGAAAGACCCTTTCTTTTCTCCATGTCTTTTATGAACTGATTGGCAGCAATAACCGATGTATAACGCGCTTTTATCCAACTCTCCATCACTGTCATTTCCGTTAATTCCTGAACCACACCCAACGCCATTGCCAATGGCACATCAATTCGCATTCCCGAAAACCAAGCCTGGGCACTGCTTGCCCCTAATCGTGATGTCACCAAATGGTGAATTTGAACCGGACCAAGTCCTTTAGATAACTCCGGCAAACAAAACCAAGCCTGTCTGGTTGCCACCACATAATCTGCGGTTAATACAAAACCTAAGCCGCCGCCAATCACTGGACCATCCATAAACACCAGTTTATGCCCTTTTCTTGCCATCCAGAGCCTAAGAACCTGGCCATACAATGCGTTCAGGGCCCTTTTCTCTGATACCAACATGGTTTGCATTTCTTTTAAATCCAATCCAGCACAAAAATAACCCTGTCCACCAGATAATATGATATTTTTTTCCTGATCTGCTGCAAAAACGGCAAGCAGCTCTGTTAATATCTGGGTATTTAATGCACCTCTTCTTTGCCAGTGAAGCAGCTTAACATGAATATCCTGATCAAAATGCAAAACTTCAATATTCATTTTAATATCTCCATCACTCGCCTTAATACAATGCGTGTATATTCAGGCTGTATTAAACAATCATCTCGCCCTTTTTGACTATTATGCAGGGCGGATGATTCACGCTCATACTGCGCTATAATTGCAGATTCATCAACGCCTGTTTTAGAAATGGCATTGAGCACAAATGCTGCATTTTTACCCCCCATTACCGCTAAATGATAACTGGGCCAAGCGAAGATAAAATCAGGATCAAAAGACCGGGCACACATGGCATAATAACCGGCTCCATAACTTGGGCCTACATGCAAAGTTACTTTTTTAACTTTTAAATCAACAATGGCCTGTAAAAGACGCGACCCTTGTACAATTATGCCCGCAGCCTCTTGCTGTCGCCCAACCATAAAGCCCACAGTATTTTGGATAAACAATACCGGAACTGATAGCCCACTTAAAAAATCAGCAGCCTTACTAGCGCCTTTTGCAGTAATTGGGCCGACGCTTGTTAAGCAAGCCCATTCAATATGACCCAGTTTGAAAAAAGCACAGACCACATCACAGCCTTCATTAGGTTTGTAGTAAGTGACCTCTTTGGTTGCAAGCTCAGCCAGAAAAACCTCAGGCACAAACTGACCCTCTTCCCAAAATCCATCAACTTGGATACTATCCAGCACATGAGAGGAAATATCTTTATTGCTGGGAAAAGTCATCACTGCCTGTTTCAATGCCGCTAAAGCCGATTGATCATCGACCACCAGCTGATCAACTAAACCCGTTTCATGAAAATGCATGCTGGCAGAACCCAATACCTCTCCTGATACAGTCTCCCCAATAGCAGACTTGACCAGCAAAGGTCCTGCCAAATACATTTGTGCATTAAGGGTTGCAATGACCTGCTGACACATACCAGGAATATATGCCCCACCAGCAGTTGCAATACCATTAATCACTGCAATGGTCATCACCCCAAGCTGACGCAGCTTGGCGAGCTGAGCATAAATTCCCCCTGTTGCCACAAATAGCTCATCCTGCCGGTACAAATCCGCCCCTGCGCTCCCACCCCAAAACACCACCGGGAGTTTGGCGGTAATCGCCATGCCCAAGATGCGCAAAATCTGTGAAACCACTCCTGGAGTGAAGATACCTCTTTGAATATCGGCATTAAAAGCAATCAGGAAAAACGATCTACCCGAAACATCCACCAGGCCACTGTATACCCGAAAACCACCGCGGTCATACCCCATGCTCATGGCGATAGGTAGAAAAATACTGCCTGGATCCATCAAAGATTGAATCATCCTTTCAACATCATTTTGAGGCGTGCGCATTGCCAATAGGCAAGATAATTTTTTAGCTAACTGATCAGACATCTATTTCAAAAGTTCTTATTTCATGATCTTGATCTTTTTAAAGAAAAAAATCAATCCCATCATTAAAACATCAGCACTTAATAGAGACTGTGCACAAAATCAAATGCAAAGGGTCATTGGGACCATATGAAATTATGATGACTGATGACATCCTTTATAAAAAAATACACTCCCACTAAAGCCCACACTGAACATATCATACAACAGCGAAAATTACGCCTTGATATTATTGCCCAATATCTTAACTAACAAATACAGCCGATTGATCAAAAATGACTCTCCCCAAATCAGCCAAATATGACTAAAACAGAAATTCTAAACCCGAACATTTATGTTATTTGCGATAAAAGGCCTTTTTGACAACCCGTTTAAACAACGCCCTATTTTCCCTCTAAAATGTAAAGCGCTAACCAAAGTAGCAGCTGGTTATAAAAAAATGAACTCCCCCTGTATCAAAATCCATCCACAATCAATTAAAATTTTAACATCAAATTAAGGTAGCTAACTAAATGGCAGATTACTTTAAAACAAGCTGATCATATAATTGATATAAAATCATTTTTAACCATTAATACCCCAGTCTTTTTTAAAAAATATCCCCCACCCTTATTGAAATATATAAATAATATCGCTACTATATACAAAATTATTAAGGTACCCCATATGCATAGTACTATTACTTTCCCAAAGAGTCCTGATTCAAAAAACCATAATTCATCAAATCCCTTACGGGATTTTTTTTCATCTTTATTAAAATTTGTCCTTTACCCTATTGGAATGCTCTATAGTTTAATCATGAATGTCTGGATCACCATCTCCCGCGCCTCATTCATTAAAAACTGCCAATATGTCTTATTCGGAACAATAGGCAATCATCAGAAAGAAGCTCCTCAACCCAGCATTGCCTCTGCGGAAGATAAAATCCAAATTCACCGCTCCATATGGCTTATCATTATCACTTGCCTAATTTTTAGTGCACTGATGTACACCAATATTTTTATATACAAAAATTTTCTTGATGCATTTGGATCTGGTAACAAAGCACTCTTTGACAGAACACTCGTGCAATACGCTATTGTTACAATATTATTAAGCAGTATTCGCGCACTGGCCAAGTATCTGAGAAAAACAACACAGAGCCAAATCACTAAAAACATTCGTGATCAATGGTTCAAGTTAGTGTCACAAGTCAACCTTGACGCTTTCTTAAAGCGAGAAAAATGGCAAAAAATAAGCCAGAAGAAGCAACCGGATGATAAGGAGGAGAAAAAAACCCAAGATATCAGTCAGCTGATACAAGAAGAGGTCGATGATGTGGTTTCATACTCCATTGTTACAATCACTCAACTAATATATATGACGCTTGATGCTCTCTTTTTTGCCTATTTCTTATTACAGCTAACCCCTGGACTCTTTTGGCTGGCTTTAATTACAACCGCAATTTCAAGCTATGTCCTTATTATTCCTGGCAGAAAACAGCTTGAAACGCAGGGCAAGTATCGTAAAATTGAAACAAAATTACGATCTGAGCTTGCGAAATTCAAAGACAATCAAACCTCGTACAAAAATGCCAACATCCAAGATTCTCAAATAGAAGAGATCAGCAAACTCATGAATGAAGCCTATAAAATCTACAACGAAAAAATGAAGTGGGAATCCATTTACTCATGGAGCAGCAGAACCATTTCATATCTTGCTATTCCAGCAGCGCTTATGATCATCGCTCCCGGCTTTAGCAGTGGAATCATCACTTTTGGAGTTGTGATGTCTGGCCTTCGCTGCTTTAAAGATTTTCTAAACTCCATCATGCTTATCAATGACAACCAAAAGATGTTTAATAAATTTGAAACAGGGGTTAATCGCTTAACTGAGGTTGCCTCAGAGCTCAATAAGCAAAAGCAGCTTGAAGAAGATGCAAAATCTAACTATGTAGCTAATTCCAAAGAAATCACTCTCCCTGACTCAACGATGAGTATCTATCAAACCACCGATCAAGGGAAAAAGTCTTACACTCTTAAAATTGATCAAACAATTACACTTGCCCCAGGCATACACCACATCAAAGGTCCAAGTGGCAGCGGCAAGAGCCTGCTACTTTCAGCCTTTGATGGTACTTTCTTTGCCCATGAAACCGCCAAGATCAGTGATAACAAAAAAATAGGACTCCCTTATGCTATCAATTCCCCAGAAATTTTTCACCATACGCAAAATAGCCGAAATATCTCTCTGATTGATAATTCCATGTTCACAGCAGATCAGTTAATTAGGCTTTCATCACAAACCAAAGATGAACTCCAAATCCCCAAAACTTTCTGCAGTATTGTTTCACTGAGCACCCCTTTTAAAACAATGTCTGGTGGTCAAAAAGACTGCATTAGTCTGATTACTTTAGAAGCAATCATAAGGGAAAATCCAAAACAATTGCCATTCAAGTTACTCATATTGGATGAGGTTGATCAAGGATTTGGCTGTACAGAAAAAGAGGACTTGAGCTCACAGGTAGCTGAAGCTTTTAAATCACTTTTTGCAAAACTTGAGAAGTATAAGTCAACATTGATAACACTGGTTGTTTCACATAAACTGGAGCAGCTGTTTGACAGCAAAGGGGTTAGTCAAATCGATCTTGCTGAAAAATTAGAACAAAGCCCTCAAATGACCGTTGATGAATTATTGAAAGAAGTAAAGAGCAGGCAAGCCCATCCACTTTCAAAATCAATCTTAAGCAATCTAATAATCACTCCTGATCAGGAGGGTAATGGCTGCCAGATTAAGCAGGTAATGAAGCATTAATCCTTCTAACGGGGAGAATCTCCTTAGCAGATTTATTGGATATAAACTGACCTTAAGCTTTTATCGAAAGCCCGCGCCAGTATTGAAAACAATACACAGCACCTTCATTGATTTAGATGGACTTGGAAAATAAAAGTGCCGCAATGTCCCTACACTATGACCACAAAAGCTTTCATCTAGGTAATGAAACGAAATTGCCTGATACCCTCAAGCTGGGCTGTAGAAAGAATCTCATAGCACCAATAACGAACCTCCTGCGCAAAACCTGACTGGAGTATCCGAATGGTACAAACACCTTCTTTTACACAGGTCACCTCAAAAACACCTTTTAACGAAGGCCTATCTTTGCACAAGGACCATTCGATCTGCTGGGTTTGATTTTGCATTTGATCCAAACCCAACTGTTTTAATTGACGCGCCAAGGCACTTTTCATGTCTTTCACAGGTTGCCCGTTCTTGTGTTTTCGCCTATACTATAGCAAGCATATCTGGCAATATAAATCTCATGATCCGTTTTTTAAAAAATATTTTTGGCACACGCAATGATCGCTACCTAAAAAGCAAAAGCAAATTGGTTGATAAAATTAATGCACTTGAGCTTGATTACCAAAAGCTATCTAATCAGGCAATACTTGCCAAAACTCAGGAGTTTAGAGAGCGCTTTAACCAAGGAGAGAGTCTTAATCAGCTATTACCTGAGGCCTTTGCCACTGTCAGAGAGGCTTCCGTTAGAACTCTGGGCCTGCGTCATTTTGATGTTCAGCTAATTGGTGGTATTGCACTCCACGAAGGCAAAATCTCAGAGATGAAAACTGGGGAAGGTAAAACTTTGGTTGCAACTTTGGCAGCTTATCTAAATGCTATCCCGGGCAAGGGGGTGCATGTTGTCACAGTCAACCCCTATTTGGCTGAACGTGATGCCAAATGGATGGGGCAAGTTTATGCTTTTCTTGGTATGCGCACAGGCATCATCATTCCTGGCCTAACACGTGAAGAGCGTCAAAATGCCTATCAAGCAGATATTACCTACGGCACAAATAATGAACTTGGATTTGATTATTTGCGTGACAATATGGTAAGCAGAATTGAAGAAAGGGTCAGTCAAGAACGTGCATTTGCTATCATCGATGAGATTGACTCCATTTTAATCAGCGAAGCCAGAACACCACTAATCATCTCTGGACCAATCGAGGAAAGTCCCAATATTTATTTGCGCATGATTGAGCTGACCAAGCAACTTGAAAAAAACATTGATTTCGCAGTTATTGAAAAAGAAAATCAAATACATCTTAATGATGAGGGCCATGAGCACTTAGAGCAGCTTCTAAAAAAAGATCGCTTATTAAATGATAGCAGCAATCTTTATAGCCCTGAAAATGCCAAATTATTACATTATAGTCAATCTTGCCTCAAAGCGCTCCACCTGTATCACAAAAACGTTCAATATATGATTGCAAATGGTCAGGCCATCATCATCGATGAGCACACTGGCAGAGCAATGCCAGGTAGACGATGGTCAGATGGCATTCATCAAGCCATTGAAGCCAAAGAGGGACTTAACATTCAACCTGAAAACCAAACATTGGCATCCATCACCTTCCAAAATTATTTTAGGATGTATACCAAACTCAGTGGCATGACTGGAACTGCTGACACTGAGGCCAGTGAATTTCTCGAAATCTACAACTTGGAGGTCATTGCAATTCCAACCAATCGCCCCAGCCAAAGAAAGGACGACAGCGACAAAGTTTATTTGGATCAAAAAAGCAAATACAACGCCATCATTGAAGACATCAAACAACGCAGAGCAACCGGTCAACCGATATTGGTGGGAACCTGCTCTGTTGAAAGTTCTGAGCAGCTTTCTGTATTACTGACTGAACAAAATATCCCACATGAAGTTCTCAATGCTAAAAATCATGCACGTGAAGCAGAAATTATTGCTCAAGCTGGCCAAAAAGGCGCTTTGACCATCTCCACCAATATGGCCGGACGCGGTACTGATATCATTCTAGGCGGGGCAAACAAAAGTCAAGATAATTGGCAGAGCCTACATAAAGAAGTGGTCGGCCTTGGGGGGCTACATGTCATCGGGGCTGAGCGCAATGAATCTCGCCGGATCGATAATCAGCTAATTGGCCGCTCAGGCAGACAGGGAGATCCAGGATCAAGCCAATTCTATCTTGCGATGGATGACTCATTACTGCGCATCTTTGCATCTGAAAAAATGCAGCAAATCATGCAGATGTTTGGAGTGAAAGAAGGTGAAGTTCTTCAAGCACCCATGCTCACCCGCGCGATAGAGAATGCACAGAAAAAAGTTGAAGGATATCATTTTGATATCAGGAAAGAATTGCTAAAATACGATGACATTGCCAACGAACAACGCACTTTAATCTATGGTTTAAGAAATGAGGTCATACAGTCAGAAGAAATTAGCGATTTAATTTCAGACATGGCAGAAAACCTTGCCCGACAACTACAAGAACAACATGCTCCCCATGAAACCGACACCACACACTGGGATCTTAATCAGCTCCAGAATATCATGACCAGCGAATATCAAACTGATATTGACTTTAGTCATAGCACCCTAGATGCCAACATGGTATTCAAATCAATTTTACAGGCACTAAAAAACACCGTTCAAACCAACACTCAAGGAATCAACCCTGGTGACATGCAAAGTATTGAAAAACATCTAACACTCAATACAATTGATCACTTTTGGAAAGAGCATTTAATGAACATGGATATGTTAAGACAAGGTATTCACTTTAGAAGCTATGCTCAAAAAAATCCTGCGCATGAATATAAGCGTGAAGCACTTGAGCTTTTTAAAAAGCTTTTGAATGAAATTCGAGTCCATATATGGCGAGTACTGACTCACTTAAAAGTAGAACAGCAAGCACCCTCAACCAACTCCTACCAAATGACATTCGAGGACTCTGGCCAATAGAAACTAGCCCCAGCAAATGATGGGGCTAATACTTAAGCTTTATTTCAGAGTTATCTGATATCCTCAATAAAAAATCCCAAATTTTTTCCCTTCATCTTTTATTAAGAAATCTCTTACACTGGAATGTGTTGATTTCTTACACGGGGACTGGTTTGACATGGATATTTTTTTCTTAAGCTTTATTTCAGAGTTATCTGATATCCTCAATAAAAAATCCCAAATTTTTTCTCTTCATCTTTTCTTAAGAAATCTCTTACGCCGCAATGCATTAATGTCTTACGCCAAGTTAATTTTTTAATACAGGACATATTCTTTTTTAAACTTTATTTCAAAGTTATCAAAATAAAAAACAAACTTGATTAACCCGTAAGTCATTAATAAAAATAACTTTCTTGTTAGCTCATGGCCACTTTACTGGCCATTCTATTGAAAATCAGCGATTAATATAGGGCATTTTTCTTATTAATATTATCTTAATATTCTTACAGTAATATAAGAAATATCTTCACTTCTAAATCAATAATATATTCAAGCGACATTTATGTCGCTTTTTTATTGTACTGAAAACGATTTGTACATAAAATATGTTGAAAACACATTGAGGCGTCTATGAATCCATTTTTTCGACAATTGCTATCCCCTAATACCTGGAATAGCGCCCTTGAATTCGTATTCTTTAGCGCCGCTTTGATTTTATTACTTTGTACACAATTAACTTTGGCACTGTTTTTTTTAATTGGCAAAAAAACCTCCGTGAATATGCCCTCAAGCATCCAAAAATTATCACATCACCTTAACCTAACCAGCTATGACATCAGCGAGTATCTTTGTGGACACACTGATAAAAAACCAAACTTATTCTAAGACAGCTTATTTAGCTTGCTGTGGACTTATCATTCAAAATAACCAAATTTTTGTCTCGCAGCGACAACCCTTTCAATCTTATCCGGGACTTTGGGAATTCCCTGGCGGTAAAATTGAGGCGAATGAAACTTTATATGACTCTCTAACAAGAGAACTGCATGAAGAAATTGACATAAAAATAGAAAATGCCGAACCAATCTTGAGTCTTATTATTTCAGAACATCAAAAAGTCAGTGTATGGCATGTTAAAACATTTAAAGGGAATCCATGGGGAAAGGAGCAACAGGCTGTTCAATGGATCAGTCGTGACTCACTTGCCTTACTTGAATTTCTGCCCAGCAACCGCACCATTCTTGACTACATTATTCAAGCTAAACTGCTGACTTAGACAGCTGACTCATCTTGACTCGAACTTCCATAGATCGAGTAACAGGCAGCCCCAACTGATGATGGGGTTTATTTGCAAACTGTTGAAAATGCAAGGACACTCGGGCACGACCATAGCTAATGATAGGAAATAGAGGCTCTGATATTTCAATCTGAAGCAACATCACCTCATACTGACTGGGTAATTCTAAATAACAATGACCACCATGTGCCATTAACAGATATTCCTCAATATCCATGCGAAAAATATCTAAAAGCAATTGCCCAACATTCTGAAATGGAGCAGTCAAATCAAACCAGTTGGCAAGCCACTTTGATCCTGCAAACTGATCAATGATCGCCAAAACAGGATGCGAAAACTCACAAAGCCTAGCAGGCGCAGAAAACCCTTGAATTAACTGACTGGTAAAAGCAGACTCATGAGCTTCCTGCACAAGATTACGAAGATCATGCTCTAAAAAAAACAACGCCTGTTTAATGCGCGAGATTAATTGCTGCAAAAATATCTGATCCACATGATTTTCTTTTATGAAATCCTGATAACGTTGTAATAATACATGCAGCACCTTCACAAACTTTGTACGAATATCAGGACGATCCATCAGCTGCAGAAGCTCAACCTGATGCTCAATGGCCATATGGAGCAGTTTTGCCTGTCGCAAACTGACAATCTGCGCTGAGAGCTTTTCTAAGCGCAAACAAAATCGACTAACGTCATGTGTCGGAAATTCAAAAATCATCCCATTATTTTAACAGATCACCTGGAAATTACCACTGAGCTGCTGATAATGAACATGAAGTTTTTCAACAATTTTTGGAATTAAGGACTTTGAAACCGTGTTCCAAATCACTTCCTGTGCCACTTTATAACGCTCCTTACTGTGCGCCTGAATCGACAAAAACTTCTTAGCCTGCAAAATGGGCAGTGACCTTTCAACCAGCCGATCAATTTGTACTGACTCAGGGACATCAATCAGTAGCACCCGATCAAATCGAATAGGGCAACTGATTTCAACAAACAGCGGCATTTCAACCACGATATAGCTTTGCTCACAGGCTTGAATTGAATGCGCAATCACATCAAAAACCTTCGGATGTAATAATGCCTCCAATCCTCGTCGCTTCTCATGATCTTGCAGGATTTGACCACGAATATAGCTTAATGAAAAAGGCAACTCAGCTGGCATGTCAAACAGTATTTTCACTTGTTTTTCAATACCGGGATCTTCAAGCAAAGTTTTCACGCACTCATCTGCACTAAGAACATAAACACCAAGTTCAGAAAACGCATTTAAAAACTGTGTCTTACCAGAACAAATACCGCCAATTAAGGCAATCGAAAATGTTTTTTTACCCACACCTAACCTCTAATTCTTCAGTTAGTGTATAATATCTCAATATTCTCAGCCAAATATCCATACAGTTATTCAAGCAGCTGCTGATATTATAGCAAAATCAATAGCTGCTTGATAATCCTATTGGGGTCATAAAGTTTGAATGAGAACATTGATGGGTGGGTGTTTCTGAGAACTTATTTTGATTTGGACTCTATTACCAGTAACTTGATCAAATGTAGCAAGCAAAGGCTTACCACTCTGCCCGGTTTGAGAGAGCGAAGGGGCAACAGAATCCTTAGCGACAAGCTCACCTGACATCCAGCAAAGAGCTGAAAAAGCGGCAAAAATAAGTACCGTCATAGGCGTTAGTGAAAGTAAGCCCAGAAGTCCGATCACAGCAATAGAGCCTGCAACAACTGCCCCCAGTTTAAAAGCAAATGCGCCTGTATTTAAAGCTCCCAGCTCAGCCATAAACAGCATTAATTGACCCAATGACCCGGCTTGATTTAAAAGAGACTTTATTTTGGTCTCATCATTTTGATAATCTTGAATATTTTGATGTTGTTGTGAATTAAGAGAAGAATGAGCATCAAGCGCCTTCCATGCCAATTCTGCAAATAGTTTGGAAGCTTTATGTGTTAAATAAAGCAAAGCACCTGCAAATAATAATGTATGAACCGGGAAAAAAATCAAGGCCAACAATGACAATGGAAATGTCCATAAAACCAATGCTGCTAAAAATATAAAATACAGCGTCTTTTGATAAAGATTAAACCAGCGCGGCCGTGCATTTTCTTCTACTTTAAATTGATCTAAAAATGATGAGGATTGTTGACTCTTTTCAGCAAGTTGTTGCGCTTGATAGGCGTAAGTATTTGGGTTGGCCGTAGTACATCTCATTTTTTATCCTTGTGTAAAATTTTTACCATTTTAGCCAAGGAATGTTAAGAAATCGTTAAATTTTAAACGCTTTCTGCAAAAGAAATCCATTGAGCTAAACTCAATGATTCTGGTCTTGCTGTAGGGTCAATAGAAGCTGTAGCGAGGACAGACGCCTGTTCTCTAAAAATCTGCCGCATCATTTTCCGACGCCGGCTAAATGCAAAACGTAAAATCTCATCAAGCTCACTGATTTTCTCAGTCAATGCCTTGGGTCGCCTGGTCAATCGCATGACTGCAGAGTTAACCCCTGGCGGTGGTATGAATGCCTCTGGAAGAACTTTCCACAAATAATCCACCTGGTAAAACACATGAAGCATGACCCCCAGTCTTCCAGATAAACTAGCGGCTCTTTCTGCAAATTCATGCTGAACCATGAAAATCATGTGACTGATAGAGGGAAAGTCTTTGAGCAAAAACAATAAAGGCGAAGATATTTCATATGGTAAATTACCAATACACAATACTTTATCCCCAGGAACACTGGAATAATCAAATATCAAGGCATCTTGATGGTGGATATGAGCTTCTGGATAACGCTGCTTAAGACGAACTATCAACCGATCATCAATCTCAACTGCATGCATTTTAGGACATAAAAGATACAACGCATCAGTCAATGCCCCTTTACCTGGACCAATCTCTATGATTGAATCAAATCCATCTTTTGGAATGGCGCCGATAATTCTTTGAATATGCGTAAGGTCAACTAAAAAATGTTGACCGAACTTACGACCCATTAGTAAATCACAACACGTGCTGCTTTCTTTTTATCAGCCAGCCACTTAACACGCTTCTCAGCCAAAAATTCATCAAATAAGACATTCTTCGCTTCAGCATCAGTGGCAACATAGTAACGCTTATCTTTCACATGAAATAGGATACTGCGCCCTTCATAGGCAATGACTTCCGAATCCTGACCCTTGCCTAATTTTTTCAACTGTTCAGCAATCGCTGGAGCAAATGCATTTAATGGCTGCCAACCAATTTGAGAAAACTCAACTTTGCCTTCAGCCTTTTCAGATTTCAGGACTTGCTTCATTAATGCTTTTTCTTCTTTGGTCAAAACCGCCTCATGAATCACAACAGCACTAACCTCAATTTGATCATGACTCAGCGCCTTCTTCTTAGCCTCAACCTGAGCTTTATCAATACTAAAAGCAGAGTGATAATTCTCATAGATCATAGCCCCCAGAACCTCACCCGACAAATGATGGTCGGCATAAACCTGCAGATCAATGCCTTCTTTCTTCAAATTTTCTTCTAATTGCGCCACAGAAACACCTGCTTGCTTGGCCTGAAATTCAAAAAGAAGCTTAGCTTTGTCTTTAGTAAACTCTTTCCCAGCTAATTTTGCGGCATTTTTTACCAGCAACAATTCAGTAATGTAATTTTCTACTTCCTGCTTAAACGCTGCGGTATCATTTTTACGCTCTGGCGGTATAAAATGACCAACAAATTCTGCATACTGCTTATATTCTTTTTCACTCACAACAGCATCATTGACGCGCATATAAGTAGCATCTGCAGCAAAAAGACCTAAGCTCACAAACCCCATTAACACGATCGATAGTTTTTTCATTAATCATTCCTCAGTACTTGAATCAGTATAAAGCATTCAGCCTTGAAATCAATGTCACACCCCCAATTGATAAGAAAAAGATAGCTCTGGTCGATGACTAAAGCCCAAAGCCTGATCATAGATTTGTGGCTTTAGCGCGATAATCACGCCAAATTTTGAGCAACAGTCCTGATGATAAAGCTCAGCCACGTATCCTATTTTATTTCGACCATCGTAGGTATATTCAGGAGACAAGCCCATAGTCCAGCCTTGATTCAAATCCATTTTTATCCCCAGTGACAATGCACTGGCTCCAGAAATCAATTTCTCTTTCACTAAACTGTAGCTTCTGGCCTGCCAATTGTATTTTAACTGAAAATTCATGGGTGATATTTGCTTTTCATACACAAAATGGATTTGATTAACATATGGTTTCTCATAAATGAGCTCACTGATAAATGAAAAAACTTGCGGATCCTTTTTATTAATACTGACAATCAAAGGAAGCATATGATGCGATGCTAACCAGTCCACTTTGCATCCTGGGTCAATACAAATGCGATGCTGACTAAAGGCAAATCGACTGGACAGATCAATGACAAAATCACGCCATTTGGATATGACTCCAAATGTTAAATCCGAACGATCAGGAATACGATCATCAAACCATTTCGGCTTTAAAAATTCATCAACCTGATGGGTATCAACATAAATTGGTAATCCTGTTTGATCTTGATATCCAACCCAATCTAGCTCAACATGCATCCCCTCATGCTTCCATTTTAAATTCATTGCAGGAGCAACCAGTTGCTTTGGTGATACTTGATCCTGCAAGAAAGACAGAGCTTTAGCAGATAGCTGAATATCCACATCCCCAGGATGATGGTAATTAATTGCACCCCTAAGCCTGGCACCTTCCTTTACCCCATCTGAAAAAAAACCCACCGGATAAAAAAATCCATACGAGAAATTCACTGAAAAACGATCCGACAGCTGATGATCGATTTTGATATAAGGCAATTGATTAAATGCATACATCTTTTCACCAACCGAATGATTTAGAAACTGATACTTGCGCAATAAAAATTGCCACTGTGTTGATGGCATATTCTCAGAAGCCTCCAAATAAGAGGGAATAAAAAACTGATTATCACGATTGATCTCTGAAAAGTCCCGTGTCCAATCTCTGTCAAACACACGTGAGAGCTGTACATTCAAAGACAGCTTTGATTTTGGATGCGATTTCATCGTCAACGAATAAGCATAGCGACCACTGACCAATTCAGTTTGATCAAATGGGTAGGCATACAAAACACCTGTCCAATAAAACTCCCCATCCAGCCATCGTATCTTGCTGGTTAGCCCAAATGAAACTTTAGAGTACACTTCAGGTGTGATTGTAAGATCCATCGTTTTTGAGGATACAATATAATAAGGAATGCCAACGCCAAAACCCAAGCGACTATTAATTTTCCATTTTGGAAACAGCCACCCACTTGCACCATTGCCTTTCATACTCATGCTCAGTTTACCATCCATACTGCCAAGATCATGACCATACAGCCGAAGACCTGGAGCTGTAAAATGCAGATGACTTTTCTTATGATCAATCTCAATAGACTTAGCATAAATCTCCCAAGATCTTTGATGACGTGGACACTCAGAGTATATTGCCTCAAGCAGGGTCAGTTGCTCACCATTCCAGATTACCTTTTTGGCTTTGGCTTCAATCTGTGTTTTTGTTTTCTTTTGTAAATATATAACATCCTGCAAATGACCTTTCAAAGTTGACACAACCACTAAAGCTTTCTTTGCTTGAATGATAAATTTGGCAGTATTTATCTCCAGCCCTTCAGCCACCAATTTCTTAGACAGGATATTGAAAGAGCCCTGAGCAGCCTTAATCTGATAATTGCCGGTTAAAATATCAATGGGTTTATTAAAAGAAAACTGATTTTGCTGCCCAATAAGATCACCTTGCCCACTGACAACTAAATCCTTGTCTTGCTGACTTTGATAGAACTGAGCAGCCTCCCACTGACACTCACCCGCAAATAGCATACTGACCATGAACCATAAAAATAGCATTTGTCTATTGGACCTTATTCTTGCTAATATACTCATATGATTTTAGATGCACAAAAAATTCAAGCCATTTGCCCGAATTATGAAAGTCACTTGCCTTTGGCCAAAGAGGCGAGCACACGTGAATTCTATCGCATTTTCCAAAAAAATGGGCCATCATTGATCCTCATGCAAAACACTGATGATTCTCATAATATCACTCAAATCATTCAAAGCCAAAAAAAACTCCTTGCATGTGGGATCAATACCCCCGAGTATCACAAATATTCAATCGATGAGGGTTGGGTCTTACAGGAAGATGCCGGAAGCACACACTTATTAACCTACGCCATGAAGCAAGGGTTTACTGATCAATATCAAACAGCAATTTCACACATCATTCGCCTTCAAACCAGAGTCAGCCATACCAACTTACCCACATATACAGAAACAGGCCTTATCAAAGAAGCCATGTTATTTGTCCAGGAGTTTCTCCCAACAGTCGGTTTATCCAGCCACCTAAATACCCAGATCATCATGAGCATTCGCGCATTGTGCAAAGACATCTCACAAACACCCCAAACAGTCATCCACAAAGATTTTCACAGTACCAACTTACTGGTTCACAATGATAGTGTGTATGTTGTTGATCAGCAGGATATGTGCATAGGTCCCTGGACTTATGACCTGGCCTCTTTACTATTTGATTGCTATGTCGACTGGCCATGGCCAATCAAACAGCTGCTCATGCAGGATTTTAAAGCCAAACATCCGCATTTGCCAAACAGTGATTTATCATTTGATCTTCACCTTTGCGCCCTGCAGCGCCACCTTAAATGTCTTGGCTTATTCATTCGCCTGGCCAGAAATGGAAAGCCCCGCTATCTTAGTCACTGTGGATTAATCAAACAACGTCTATTAACCTTATGTGATCAGCTTCCCCAGTATGGTATTTTCAAAATCCCAGTTGAAATGAGTCTATGATTGCAATTATTTTAGCTGCGGGTCTTGGCACCCGGCTGGCACCACTAACTGGCTTTCGACCTAAACCATTAATCAATTTTCAAGGCAAAGCACTAATTTCATATCATATTGACAATCTAAAGCGGATGAACATTCAGCATATTCATATCAATACATCACACGGGCACCTTTTTCAGCAATTCATTGAAGCCGCAC
The DNA here is from genome assembly GCA_016874185.1 of Gammaproteobacteria bacterium. GTDB lineage: Bacteria > Pseudomonadota > Gammaproteobacteria > Comchoanobacterales > Comchoanobacteraceae > UBA1515. The sequence goes on along the minus strand of VGUW01000008.1, from coordinate 5,240 downwards.
ATCCATGCTCACCTATTACCATCACCCATGAACCTTATCTTAAGCCCTTAGGTACACTTGAGGGATTGATAAATATCAAAAATAAACATCAACTGTCCGGCCCATTGTTGGTCATTTCCGCAGACATATTCACTCAGATCCACGCCAGTATGTTGATAACCCCTAGCACAGACGGCCATTTATTTCTAATCCATGGCCCCAGCCATGATTTTAGCATAGAAAATAATCGCCTGACCAGCGGTTCACTGACCTATAGCAATATTGGGATCTTTCAGGCAGAATCACTTTGTCCTTCTCAAAGCTTTAAATCCTTCGTTTTGACCCATCATTTCACCGCAAGTATCCTTGATCAACACTGGCTCAACGTTGGTGATTTTAAAACCCTTCGATAAAAAAAGAGGCCCGAGGGCCTCTTTCAGAGAAATCAATACTACCAGGAATATTTCATACCAGCAACAAAGCCAGACATTTCTTTAAGACTGATCGTGGAATTTACACCCACAGCACCACCGTTGGTGTGCTCTGCAACCGCTGTAGGTTTATCAAACTTGGTATAAGCAGCATAAAGCTCAGCATTTCCGATGGATTGTGTTAAACCAACATCCATTGCAACGGCTTTACTTGAGTTAGTTGTCGCGCCGGTAGTTTGGAATGCATTTTTTACATTACCATAGCGAACACCGACATGAGTTGCACCCATGGAAGTTAGGTTTGCGCTGTATCCAGCTCTAACTACCATACCATCTGCTTTTTTATAGTTGGCAACTAGATCACCATTGGCATCTCTTCTGTCATTGTATGGATTCCAGGATTGATAAGCAACGCTAGCATCAAAACCATAGGCAGCCACAGCAGCAGACACACCATAGGTTGTACCACTTCTGACCCACGCAGTTTCAGCCAGTTCATGTCTTGCATCTTGGTTTGCAAATGTTGCTGCTTCTGATGGCAGGAATGGTGAGTTTAAACCGATGTTGTTGGCAGCAGATACACCAATCTTAATTTTGGTAGCATCCATATGAGTCTCATAAGTTGCACCAAGACCTAATGATCCTGAAACGACAGATTGAGTATTGGCATAAAAATCAGCAGGGGCATACGCAACACCCATATCAAGGCCGCTGATCATTGCTGGAGCTTTATACTCAACGCGGTATGCTTTGCCTTGACCTTTAGGCATAGACAACATAAATAATGGGATAATGCTTGAACGAGCAGTCCCGTTATCTTGTGTGTAAGCTACGGTTGCAAAATCATGACCAAGCTCAGAACCTTGCTTTGAATAATGAACATCAGAAGCAATCCCACTCATGGTGGAGCCAAGACCCATGGTTAATGATCCTGCGCTTTCGTGTCCAACAGTCACATTTGCTGATTGCAAGGTAAATCCTAAATAGTTAGCAAACACTGCTTCTGTTGAGGCAGCAGTATTTCCGGAAGCAACAGGATTGCCAGCCAATTTAACACCCACATCGCGGAATGACAATGCAATATTATCTTCTGAGGTGACTTCCATCGGTGAAAAAGCGATGTCTGTGCTATATGATAAACTACCGTATTGACCTTGAGCAGTCATGGCAAGAAAGAAGCCTTGACCATATGTTCCCATGTCAATGATATCATCAAGATTTGAATTTGGGTAACCAGCCACGTTAGCAAGTGTCAACCCTGTAGAAGTTTGACGCATTGCAAATGACCCTGAACCATTAACGCTAAAGCCGTAAGTTGGGGCTGGGGTTGAGGTTGAGGTTGGTTGAACTTTTTTTGCAACTGCTTTAGGAGCGGCTGCAGCAAAGCTGCTATCTGCAACAACAAGTGACATTAGCAATGAAGCTGTCCCTAATGCTGTCCTTAAATTTTTACTAAGTAACATATTTCTCTCCAATGAATTCCCTGGGTCTCCCCAGTCCATAATCTAATCATTAACAAAACCCGGCAAGGAAGTCAACACCATTGTGATTTTTTTGTAATAAAATTCATTCCAAAGCAATTAAGACCAGCGAAAGCATTCAAAGCCCAGCAGTGAATCTGGTTTATAAAGACGCGTCTTCTAAAAACCCGATGAATCAAGCCAAGCACAAATTGACCTGACACCAACTCATTATTTTTCAGCTTTTTGACACCCCGGGCAAATGCCATGCAGCACCATGCTATGCGCCTTAAGCAGATAGCCCCTTTTTTTTGCAATCCGGGTTTGTGCTTTTTCAATCTCATTATCAAAGAATTCATCAATCTTACCACATTTTTCACAAATCAAATGATCATGATGAGAATCATCCGCATACTCATACACAAAAGCCGTATCATCAAATTGATGCCTGTGAACCAGTCCCTCTTCATGAAATTGGGTCAATACCCGGTAAACAGTTGCCACACTTAATGCCCCGAGCCCTCTTTGCTCTAATACTTTATTAACCTGATCCGCACTCAGATGCCCTTGCGTACTGACAAGCACCTCCAAAACCTGAAGACGAGCCTCAGTTACCTTAAGCCCGTGCCTTTTTAAAATGACCTCATACATGCTTCTTCCCTAATTTGTTAAATCGCGCCTGCTTAGGATCAAAACGAACCTCCTCATAAATTTCAACTCGATCCCCTGGTGAAAGCAAATAATCCAATGATGCTTTTTTACCAAAAACGCCGACATTCAGTTGATGCTCAAGTCCTTGTTGGCACAAAAACGAACCCATATCGGTTCCTAAATCTACCCGATGCATGGTCAATATCAATTTTTGCTGGATCTCACAAAAACGCACTAGCTCAATCTGCACTTAACACCCGCTTGGCATAATTTGAAAAGTCCTCAACCATGTGATTCACCGCCACCTCCAAAAGAGGCCGAATCATATTGGCCATCAAGGAAAAACCAAAATCCAGCTCAAAATGAATCGAAACTCGAGTATTCTCAGCATCGATAGCCTCAAACAACCAATAACCATTTAAGGATTTTAAGGGTCCTGAAACCATTTCAACATCAATTCTTGAAAATGGCTGATTGATATTTCTTGTCCTTAAAGTTTGAGTGATCCCAGCTGCAGAAAAATCAAGCTCTGCCATTTTCACCACCCCATTCTCCTCAAGAACACGTCCAGCCACACAGTAAGGCGCGAAGTCAGCATATCGCGGAGTATCATTCACTAACTCATAAAGGGCTCTGGCACCAAAAGAAAGTGTTTTTTGACGTTCGATGATCTGCATTTACAAATCCACTTTTTTCAGTGAAAATATATCACAATCGGTCAAGGCATTACAAATGGGGAAATGTAAGAAAAAAGATAACCATGCAATTAGCGTCAACAGACGCGCAACGTTTGAATATTATATTGAGACTCAATACGAAGCAGGCATGGCCCTGGAGGGCTGGGAAATTAAGTCCATTCGCCAATCACGCCTATCCCTTGATAATTCATATATCATTGCCAGAAAGGGGGAGATTTACTTAATCGGCGCTCATATCTCGCCCCTACCCACAGCATCAACCCACATCAGCCCTGACCCTACACGCACACGCAAGCTCTTGCTGCATGCCAAAGAAATCAAAAAACTGATCGGCCAGACCACTCAAGATAGCTACACCATGGTCCCCCTAAGACTGGTTTGGAAAAATAACCGAGTTAAGTGTATAATGGCTTTGGCAAAAGGGAAGAAGCTGCATGACAAACGCGACGCCATTAGAGAAAAAGACTGGCAACGAGACAACGCAAGAAAATACAAACAAATCACACGCTAGCATACGACTAACTATAGGCATCCTCGGCCCCTTGCTGCTGGGTGCAATCTTGTATATCGGCCTGGGCGGAGCTCATTACACGCTCATTTTCGCCTCTATCCTGGCCTATATGACCAAACCATTGGTGGGCTATTTAAGCCAAAAAGGCATCCAAAGCCGCTGGATTTGCCTTGGATTTACCTTAGTGATTAGCTGTATTATTCTGCTTTTCCTACTGGTTCAAGTCCCTATTGCATTATCACAACTGATTTCTCTATTAAGTGCACTGCCTAAAAGCGTTGCGCTACTGAGCAAATCCTTACAATCCTTTTTAATTAGCAAAGGCATGAACCCTGAATTTATTAAGACCAGCATCACTGATAACTTAAGCAGCATCATTCTTAGAACCCAAAACACAATTGTCAGTGCCAGCAGCCAGATTTTATCAATTACTTTAAATCAAGTTAGCAATTTACTCACTATTATTATCAACCTAATGCTCTTCCCCATGCTCTATTACACTTTGCTTCGACATCACAAGCAGATTGGTGACACCTTATCCAATTGGCTTCCTGAGGAGTCAAAGCCATTTTGGAATCTGATCACCGACTGTGGCTCTCAGGTATTAAGTGGGTATATCCGTGGCCAGGGCCTGATTATTTTATCATTATCTGTATTGTATATCATCGGGCTGCAGCTTTTGCAGATCCCATTTGCAACACTGATCGGAGCATTAACCGGCGCCCTCACCATCATCCCCTATGTTGGATTCTCAATCGGGCTATGCCTATCATTGATTATGGGCGCAACAGTTGATGCTTCGGCAACACACATGGCATCAATTCTGGGATTATTTGCCACCATCAGTATACTTGAGAATGTCATTCTCATCCCCCAACTTATTGGTCACCACCTGGATATCCATCCAGTCATTGCATTACTTGCAATCATCATTGGCGGCAATTGCTTTGGTATATCTGGCTTTATTTTCGCCGTTCCAGCCAGCGCCATGGTCAAATTCATTTTAAAATCCAGCCGCCCTCAACTAAAAGGCTGGTTTAATCTAAAGGCCCGGCCAGTCAAATCTCCTCCCGGCCAATAAATGCAAATGCAAATGAAACACGGTCTGACCTGCATTTCTGCCATTATTGATAATCACGCGAAAACCCTCTTCATCAACATGCAAAATTCGGGCCACCTCACCCACAGCAAGCATTAACTGACCAAGAAGCTGTAAATCCTCAGGTTTTGCCTCCGATAACTTGGTAATTGGCTTTTTAGGAATAATAAGGATATGCTCAGGGGCTTTGGGATTAATATCACGAAAGGCCAAGCAATTCTCCGTTTCATAAATAATATCAGCTGGAATCTCTTTGCTGATAATCTGATCAAATACACTACTCATCACTTCCCCCTTGATCACCCAATACCCGTGCCTCTGAGACAAGTAAAACCGGAACCCCATCTTTGATAGGATAAGCCAGCTTCGAGGCATGACAAATCAGCTCATCTTCTTGTTTTGATAATTCAA
>VGUW01000007.1 GCA_016874185.1 Gammaproteobacteria bacterium | reverse complement strand
GTGCTGGCGATTGAAAAAATGCTGGGTATGCAGGTTCCTAAGAGAGCACAGTATATTCGTGTGATGTTCTCTGAGATTACACGTATCATGAACCATCTGTTGTGGTTAGGTGCGCATGCCCTGGATTTGGGTGCGATGAGTCTTTTTTTGTATTGCTTTCGAGAGCGTGAAGATTTGGTTGACTGCTATGAAGCAGTATCAGGGGCAAGAATGCATGCTACCTATATTCGACCAGGCGGTGTGGTCCGTGATTTACCTCATACAATGCCTAAATATACCCCTTCTACTTGGCATACAAAGGCTGAGGTTGAAAAAATGAATGCCAATCGCAATGGGGATCTGCTGGATTTTATTCAGAGCTTTACCGAAAAATTTCCGGCAAAGGTTGATGAATATGAGCAACTTTTAACCGAGAACCGTATTTGGAAACAGAGGACTGTTAATATTGGTGTGGTGAGTGCTGAGCGTGCAAAGGCCCTTGGGTTCACTGGACCGATGCTGCGTGGATCAGGAGTTGCCTGGGACCTTAGAAAGAATCAGCCTTATGAAGTTTATTCTGAGCTTGATTTTGATATCCCAGTTGGCACCAATGGGGATTGCTATGACCGATATTTGGTCAGGGTTGAAGAGATGCGTCAATCCAATCGAATCATTCAGCAGTGTGTTAACTGGCTTCGAAATAATGAGGGCCCTGTTTTGTTGCGTGATGGGAAGGTATCTCCCCCTCAGCGAGCTGTAATGAAAAATGATATGGAAGCGATGATTCATCATTTTAAGTTATATACAGAAGGTTTTACTTTGCCTGAAGGTCAAGTATATCAGGCCGTAGAGCACCCCAAAGGGGAGTTTGGCATTTATTTGGTATCAGATGGCGCCAATAAGCCCTACCGTTTAAAAGTCAGGGCCAGTGGGTTTGCACATTTGTCGGCCATGAACGAAATGTGTCAGGGGCACATGCTTCCTGATGTGGTGGCTATTTTGTCTTCGATGGATATCGTATTTGGGGAGGTTGATCGGTAATGAGCAGTCAAATTATTCATGAAAGATTAGCATCGGCCATTGATCAATGGGTGAATAAGTTTCCAAAAGGTGAGCAAAAATCAGCCACTTTAATGGCATTGAGACTGGTCCAAGAAGAGTATCGCTGGCTTGAGCAACCTCATCTTGATGCAGTGGCTGAATATTTGAAGTTACCAAAGATTGATGTGTATGAGGTTGCAAGTTTTTACTCCATGTATCAGCATCAGCCTGTGGGTAAGCATTTGGTTAAAGTTTGTACCAGCTTATCTTGTTGTTTAAATGGGGCTTATGGGGTGGTTGAGTATCTTGAAGGTAAGTTAAATATTCAATGTGGTCAAACCACCAAAGATGGCCGTATTACTTTACAAGAAACAGAGTGCTTGGCAGCATGTGCTGGAGCGCCTGCTATTTGTGTTGATGACAAGTTTTATCATGAAAATGTAACAGCACAAACCATTGAGAAAATGATCAGACCACTCATTGAGGAGGGCGCATGAGTCAACTGAATCAAGTGTGTTATCGTGGCATAGAGCGGGAAGATTCATACACATTGGCTGCCTATCAGGCGATTGGTGGTTACAGTGCATGGCGAAAAATCCTGGAAGAGAAAACTGATCGAAATCAAATTATTGAAGTTATAAAAGCCTCTGGTCTTAAGGGCCGTGGTGGTGCCGGGTTTTCAACGGGTCTCAAGTGGTCTTTTGTGGATAAAAATAATCCAAAACAAAAATTCTTGGTTTGTAATTCAGATGAAGGAGAGCCGGGTACTTGTAAAGATACCTTAATTTTATCAAAAAATCCGCATCAGTTGCTGGAAGGCATGGCCATTTGTGCTTATGTTATGGGTGCCACCAAGGCTTATAACTACATGCGCGGAGAATTTTTCTTACAGTATCAGCGCTGTGAGCAGGCGTTAAATGACGCAATTTCAGCGGGTCTTTTGGGTAAAAATTGCTTGGGCACTGGAGTGGATGTTGAGATTTTTAATATTTTAGGCGCTGGCTCTTATATTGTCGGTGAAGAAACGGCAATGCTTGAATCATTAGAGGGTAAACGTGCGCAACCTCGTTATAAGCCTCCATTTCCAGCTGTCAGTGGATTATACGGTATGCCAACCATTATCAATAATACTGAAACATTGGCCTCTGTGCCTGTGATTCTTGAAAAGGGTGCAGAGTGGTTTGCTCAGCTGGGCACAAAAGGCAGTGGTGGTACAAAAATATTTTGTGTCAGTGGGCATGTGAATCAACCTGGTGTTTTTGAGGTGCCTATGGGCATTGCTTTCTCAGAGCTTCTTGAAATGGCTGGTGGTGTGAGAAAGGGCAGAAAATTAAAAGCGGTTATTCCTGGGGGCACATCCATGCGAATACTCAGTGCAAATAAGACTTTAAGCATGCGTATGGATTATGAAGACATTGCCAAAATGGGATCGGCACTGGGATCCGGTGGTGTGATCATTATGGATGATTCAACTTGTATGGTACAGGCACTGTGTCATATGATGCGCTTTTATGAGGAAGAGTCATGTGGGCAATGTACGCCATGTCGTGAAGGCTCTGGCTGGGTTTATAAAATTCTAAAAGACATGGTATCAGGCAAGGCAAGACCAGATGCTGTTGAGCAGCTTTATACGGTAGCCAAGAAAATTGAGGGACGCACAATTTGTGCTTTTGGAGAGGCGATTAGCTGGCCTGTAACGAGTTTTATTGATACTTTTAGAGAAGAGTTTGATTATATTGTCGCCAATCAAGGTAAATCGTGGGTAGAAAGCCAGGTGGCAGGTGCACATGCAAGAGCTTTTGGCTGGCATGCTAAAGACAACAGAGACGCATCATGACTGAGCAGGTATTGACCGTAAAAATTGATGGGAAAACCCTGTCCTGCAAACCAGGTCAGAGTATTATTGAGGTAGCTGATCAAAATGGAATTTTCATTCCTCGTTTTTGCTATCATAAGTCATTATCCGTTGTGGCCAGTTGCAGAATGTGCCTGGTTGAAGTTGAGCGTGCTCCTAAGGCCTTGCCTGCTTGTGCAACTCCAGTGGCTGATGGAATGGTTATTAAAAGTCAGTCAAAGATTGCACGTCAAGCTCAAAAGGCTGTTATGGAATTTTTATTGATTAACCATCCGCTGGATTGTCCAATTTGTGATCAAGGTGGTGAATGTGAGCTTCAAGATCTGTCAATGGGTTATGGTCAGTCTGAGTCTTCATTTTATCAAAGCAAGCGGGCCGTTAAAGATGAAGATTTAGGGCCATTGATCGCAACCAATATGACCCGCTGTATTCATTGCACGCGATGTGTGCGATTTGGCCGAGAAATTGCAGGCACACCTGAGCTGGGTGCTGTGGGTCGCGGTGGGCACATGGAGATCGGTACCTTTTTGAAACAAGGGGTGCAATCAGAGGTGTCAGGAAATATGATTGATTTGTGCCCTGTGGGTGCGCTGACCTCCAAACCGTTTAAGTATCAAGGGCGATCATGGGGTTTTGGGTCCCATTCTCACATGAGTGCGCATGACTGTTTGGGCTCGCATTTGTCAGTGCATACACAGGTTACCAATGTGGGTAAAGAACAGCGGCTAATGCGTGTTTTGCCAAAAGAAAGTCATCATGTGAATGGGACTTGGCTTTCAGACCGTGATCGTTTTTCTTACACAGCAAATGAGCAGAATCGAATTTTAAAACCGATGTTTAAAAAACAAGGGAATTGGATTGAAGTCAGTTGGCAAGAGGCATTAACTTTAGCTGCAAAGAAATTATCAGAATTAAAAATGGGGCAGGGCCAGCTTCTACTAAGCCCATCTGTTTCAACAGAAGAAGGCTATATGGCTATGAAATTGGCTGTTCACTTGGGTCTTGAAACTTGTTTCTCAATGTTAAAACAAGATTTAAAGGATCAGTTTAGCGGGGTTGGTGTTAGTCAAATTACCATGCATGATGTCAAACAGGCGAAGAACATTGTCATGATAGGATCAAATCCGAAGGTCCATCAGCCAATTCTGGGTTTGGCGATTCGACAAGCTCAACTTGCTGGTGCTAAGGTAGAGCATTTAACCGCCTCAGGTTTGACGTTAAATTATCAGGCAACTCAGCTGATTGCACATCCCCGGTTGTGGGTTAATCATCTGTTGTCACATGCCCAATCACAGAACATTGCATTTGAGGGCATTAAATCAGTAAATACTGAAGTGGGTTGGGGTCAGGTCGATTTATGGGTTCTGGGTGAGGGGGTTCTCATGCATCCACAGGGATCTGAAATCAGAAGTTTGGTGTCTCAAATGGTGCAGGCAACAGGGGCTAAGCTGCTGATTTTAACAGAGGGGTCAAATACTGCTGGATTATCTATTGTGGCAAAAGAACTTGATGTAAATCTGAGTGACAGGCCTTATTTACAAAAAATAGGAATTCATTCAGAGGCGATCTGGTTACATCAGACTCACCCTGAATTTGATATACCCTTTAATGAGACCATTTATCATCAGCTGAAAAAGTCGTTTGTAGTTGCAACCAGCTCATTTTGGTCAGATCAGATGAAAGAATATGCTGATTTGGTATTACCGATCGCCTCTCATTATGAAACCAGTGGCACTCAAGTGAATGTGATGGGCCATGTCCAATCCTATCAAGCTGCATTGATGCCGCTTGGTGAATCAAGACCTGCATGGAAAGTTTTTAAAGTGCTAGGGCAGTTATTGGGAAAAACTGATTTCTCTGAAATTGAGGCTTTAAGTGATATTCAGCAACTGATGAAGTTGTCGGTGTTGTCACATGCAGGATATGACTATAAAGTAGATCAGTTGAGGCCTGCCAATCAGGTGTCGTTGTTAAATATTAGCGCAAAACATCCCATGGCCTGTGATGCACAAGTCAGACATGCCGAGCCTTTACAAAACACCATGGATCAACTTAGGGTACGGATCTCTGAACAAACGCTGCAGTCTCTTGATATTCATAGTCGAAAGACAGTGGTATTATTTTCAGGTGCATTTTCTGAGGTTCTATTGGACATAAGTCATGATATCGCTGATGGTTGTATTGAATTTGTCGGAGATTATCGCGAGTTAGCCGGCAGCTGGCTGCAGGAAATCGAGTTGGGGAATGGTGCATGAATACTGAAATGATGATGCAGCTGGCGTTAATTATTGCTAAAATTTTGATGGTATTATTGCCAGTGGTGGGTGCGGTAGCCTATTTAACCACGATTGAGCGCAAAGTCATTGGCTATATTCAGCAGCGCCCAGGGCCTAATCGGGTTGGATTTGCAGGGATCTTACAGCCAGTGGCCGATGGGATTAAATTTATTGGCAAGGAATTAATTTTTCCACGCATGTCAAATATTTATTTATTTTTCTTAGCACCGATTTTATCGTTTGCACCCGCTTTTGTGGCATGGTCCGTCGTTCCGTTTGATGTTGGCCTGGTGATTGCTGACATCGATGCTGGTGTATTATTTGTGCTGGCAATGACATCTCTTGGCGCTTATGGGGTGCTGACTGCTGGTTGGGCCTCTAACTCAAAGTATGCTTTTTTGGGCGCAATGCGAGCAGCTGCGCAGATCATTTCTTATGAAATTGCAATGAGTTTTGCACTGGTGGGCGTATTAATTGCAGCAGGTTCAATGAACTTTACTGAAATTGTGCTTAAGCAGCAAGGTGGACTATTTAGCTGGTATTGGCTGCCACTGTTTCCATTGTTTTTGGTGTACTGGATCAGTGCTGTGGCGGAAACAAATCGTGCGCCTTTTGATGTGGCCGAAGGCGAGTCAGAGCTGGTGGCTGGATTTCATGTAGAGTATTCCGGCATGGGTTTTGCCCTATTTTTTATTGCTGAATATGCCAATATGATTCTAATTTCTTTTCTTTCTGCCTTATTGTTTTTTGGTGGCTGGTTGTCACCGTTTGAGGGGCTTGGTGTTTTGGCAGAAGTGACTGCTTTTATTCCTGGCCTGTTTTGGCTTTTGTTCAAAAGTGCGGTATTTTTATTTCTTTACCTGTGGATGAGGGCTACCTTTCCAAGGTATCGTTATGATCAAATTATGCAACTTGGCTGGAAGGTGTTGATTCCTGTCGCATTGGCTTGGTTGCCTGTGGTGGCATTGATGGTGAAACTGGGTTTATTGGGATGAATCAATTTTATATCATATTAATTTTGGCTGCTTTTGGATTGGTTTTTTGGCTTCTTAGGGGCAAGCAGTGGGCGCGTCAGCTTCTGTTGCTGGATTTTGTTAGGGGTCTTAAGGTCACATTGCCCTATTTTTTTAAGCCCAAGATCACAGTTCAATTTCCAGAAGAACATACACCGATCTCGCCAAGATTTCGGGGTATGCTTGCACTTCGGCGCTATCCAAATGGAGAAGAGAGGTGTATTGCCTGTAAGTTGTGTGAGGCAGTTTGTCCTGCATTGGCAATAACCATCGAGGCTCAAGAGCGGGAAGATGGACAGCGCAGAACGACCCGGTTTGATATTGATGCGTTTAAATGTATTCACTGCGGTCTTTGTGAAGAAGCCTGCCCAGTTGATTCAATTGTACTGACTTCTAACATGCATTATACCATGCGCAAAAGAGGCGAGAACATCATGACCAAAGAAAAATTACTGGCCATTGGCGAGGCTTATGAATCTGAGATTGCTGCTTGCCGTGAAGTGGATAAGGATGAGAGATGATTCAAGCGATATTATTTTATGGATTTTCTGCTTTGTTATTAGGCAGTAGTGCCATGGTTATTTTTTCTGAACGCCCGGTTAAGAGTGCACTGTTTTTGGTGTTTGCTTTTTTGAATGCATCTGCTTTATGGCTTTTGCAGTACGCTGAATTTTTAGGATTGGCACTTATTTTTGTGTATGTGGGCGCGGTTATGACCTTATTTTTATTTGTGGTTATGATGTTAAACGTAGATCGATTGCCCAGCGGGTTATCATTGCCAAATCGTTTGGCTTTAGCATTTTTTGTGCTGATTGTCATTGGTTATCTGGCAGGGGTTTATCAATTAACACATCCAGGTAGCGTGCTTAATATCCAAAATCTGATTCATGAGCCCACGGGGAGTAATACCAAGGCACTGGGTGCTTTGATTTATTCCAAATATGTCATTCCAGTTGAGCTTACAGCATTGGTATTGCTGGTTGCTATGATTTCGGCGATTGTTCTGGTATTTCGTGGAAGACATCCTCACAGTAAGGCTCAGAAAGTCTCGGTTCAAGTGGCTGCCAATAAAGCCAATCGTCTTAAAATCATTAAGGGTTAGTCAATGTTTGAAGTTGGATTGCTCCACTATATGGCCTTATCAGGCTTGTTGTTTGTGATGGGATTAATTGGAATTGTGTTGGCTAGAAAGAATCTCATTGCGTTGTTGATGTGCGTAGAACTTGTATTGCTTTCAGTGAATACATTGTTCATTAGCATTGGTCATGCTTGGGGGGATTTAACAGGTCAGGTGATGGTGTTATTTATTCTGGCTGTGGCTGCTGCTGAAACCGGAATTGGCCTTGCAATTTTTGTGTTGATCTATCGTGCAAGTGATCAAGTGGATTTAGAAAAATTGGATTTATTGAAAGGCTGAGTATGATGAGTGAAATCTATACATCGCTGGCGGGGCTGGTTTGTTTCTCTCCGTTAATTGGGGCGTTGATTGCAGGCTTTTTTGCCAAGCGCATCGGTGCATTTGGTGCTCAGTTCATGACCATTTTATGTGTGGCAATTGCATTTGCCAGTGCGCTTGTGCTTTTTAATTATATGTATATTGAAGAAACTAGGGTTTTTAATTACAGCTTATATACATGGATAGCCATGCCTGGTATCACATTTGAAGTTGGGTTTTGGCTCGATCGTTTGTCAGTCGGGATGATGCTTGTCGTAACGGCCGTTAGCTTATTGGTGCATATTTACTCCATGGGTTATATGAAGGGTGATCCTGGGATTCAGAGGTTTTTTGCCTATGTGTCGTTCTTCACTTTTGCAATGTTGATGTTGGTAGGTGGTAATAATCTTCTACAAGTTTTTTTTGGTTGGGAAGGTGTGGGTGTGGCTTCATATTTGCTGATTGGATTTTGGTTTCACAAAGACAGTGCAGCCAACGGTGCTTTTAAAGCGTTTGTGGTTAATCGTGTCGGGGATTTTGGTTTTCTTTTAGCCATGGGATTGTTTGTGACTTATGTGGGTAGTTTGAATTTTAGTGATATATTTCATCGCATACCCGATCTTGCAGCAGTTAGCTTGGGCGGTATGCCATTGATCGATTGGATTTGTATGCTTCTGTTTATTGGTGCGATGGGTAAATCAGCACAGATGCCGCTGCATATTTGGTTGCCTGAATCCATGGAAGGTCCAACGCCAATCTCAGCCCTGATCCATGCCGCAACCATGGTTACTGCGGGGGTGTATTTATTGGTTCGGTTAAGCCCTTTATTTGAATTTTCCCCCATGATTCGTTCATGGATTTTGGTGATTGGTGCAACAGGCGGTTTGATTTTAGGAATGATCGCTATTGTTAATCATGATATCAAACGTGTGGTTGCTTACTCTACATTGTCGCAGCTTGGTTATATGATGGCGGCTGTGGGTGCATCGGCATATGGACTGGCTATGTTTCATTTAATCACTCATGCGTTTTTTAAAGCCCTGTTGTTTTTGGCCGCAGGCGCGGTGATTGTCGCAGCGCATCATGAGCAGGATATGAGAAAGTTTGGGGGTTTGATTCATTCAATTCCATTGGTTGGTGTTGTTTTTGCCATTGGATCAATGTCATTAATGGCAGTACCCCTGTTTAGTGGATTTTATTCAAAAGATGCCATCATTGCTGCAATTGGAGCCACTTCTTTGCCGGGCGCTCATTATGCCTATTATTGTTTATTGATGGGTGTGATGGTGACTTCAATTTATTCGGTTAGGGCATTTTATTTAACTTTTCTAGGTCAACCCAGGTCCAATATCCATATTCATGAGCTTAGTAACACCATCAAGTGGCCTTTGATTATTTTAGCGATTCCCTCTATGGGTCTTGGATATGTACTGGCACCGATGGCTGGGAATTTGCATTGGTTTGGTGAGGCTATTTTTTATACACATCAGTCAGTCACAGATTTAGCCGGCATCAATGGGCATTTGAATCATCCTGGATCAATGGCGATGGATGCAATAAATAGTGCACCATTTATTTTAATGCTGCTTAGTTCTTTTGCGACTTATTGGATTTATAGGTACTCATGGGCTGAGAAAATCTCTAAGATTTTTGCCCCAATTCAATGTCTGCTTGAAAACAAATGGTATTTTGATTGGCTGGTTGAGCAGCTACTTGTGCCGTTTGTATGGATTTTCAGCCGCGCATTTAATCGAGTCGGGGACCAATTATTGATTGATCAATTAATGGTTATGGGGCCTGCAAAGCTGTTAGAGAGTTTTTCACTTCGTATTAAAGCACATATCAGTGGGCATTTGTATCATTACGCGATATTAATGCTGCTTGGTACGGCGGTACTCATTAGCAAAGTTGTCATGATTTAATAAAGAGGATTACATGTTAAGTATTTGTATTTGGCACGCATTGGTTGGGGCTTTAGGGTTGTACTTGGTTCCAAAACAGAATATCTCCCTTATTCGGCTTGTGGCTGTTGTCACAGCATTATTTGGTTTGATATTTTCAATTTACCTATATTTGAGCTATGACCAAACAATTAATCAGTTGCAATTTATTGAAAAATTGCCTTGGATAGGCGGGATAAATGCAGAGTACTTTCTTGCGGTGGATGGCATATCAGTGTCATTAATTTTACTGACATGTTTGACGACTTTGATCATTTGTCTGATGGGGGGCAGTCTTGTCAGGCAGAATTTAAGGGATTATTTGGCTATTTTTCTTATCATGCAAAGCATGGTCATAGGGGTATTTTGTGCACAGGATGCCTTGTTATTTTTCTTATTTTGGGAGGGATCATTAATCCCTATGTATTTGTGTATTGGCATTTGGGGTTCAAAAAATAGATCATTTGCTGCTCGTAAATTTTTTATCTACACTTTTTTGGGCTCAACCTTGTTGTTAATTGCAGTATTGTTCTTAGGAATTAAAGCGCAATCATTTAATTTGGCAAATATTGCGGGATTGTCCTTGGATTTGGATACTCAGCTTTGGTTATTTGGTGCTTTTTTATTGGCATTTGCAATTAAGGTACCAATGTTTCCAGTTCATACCTGGTTGCCGGATGCTCACACTGAGGCGCCTACAGGTGGATCTGTGCTTTTGGCTGCGCTGTTACTTAAAGTGGGTGCCTATGGCTTTGTTCGATTTAGTCTTCCCATTACGCCAGATGCAAGCCAATACATGGCGATCCCTATGATAGTACTCTCTTTAATCGCCATTGTTTACGTTGGTTTTATTGCACTGGCTCAATCTGATATGAAGCGACTGATTGCGTATTCATCAGTGGCGCACATGGGGTTTGTTACTTTAGGGATGTTTGGTATTTACTTAATTCCGAAAGAATTGGCGGTTATGACATTCAGTGGCGCAATGATTCAAATGATTGCACATGCATTTGGAAGTGGTGCAATGTTTTTGGCATTTGGCATGATGTATGAGAGGCTTAAAACACGAAATATTGATGATATGGGTGGAGTGGCAACTATAATGCCATACTTGGCTTCTTTTTTTGTGGTTTTTTCGATGGCCAACATTGGTGTTCCAGGTACATCAGGTTTTATTGGTGAGCTTTTGATTTTGGTTTCTTTTTTGAAGCATCAGCCTTGGATCAGTGCAATTGCTGGCCTTACATTGATCATTTCAGCTTCTTACACGCTCTGGATGGTTCGACGGGTTTTTTATGGTCCAGTTAATCCCAATATGCCTTTGGCTTATGATGTAACAACTCATGAAACCGGTGTTCTGAGCATTTTTGTGGCTTGTATCTTTTTACTGGGTTTGTATCCCAAGCCTTTAGGTGATCTTTTGCTCACATCCAGTGAAACGGTGATCGCATCAGCTTTACATTCTAAAACAGGAGCAAAATCATGAATTGGTTAGCACTGACCCCTGAATATGCATTAATTGGTGGGCTATTGATAAACATTGTTATCTGCGCGATCAAAGATTCTGGCCGACTGGTCCATCAGGCATTTGGTTTATCCTTAGCTGTTGCATGGTTGCTGTGTGTCTTTGATGTTCAGGCAGTTCAGGCTGCGGGCCTTTTAATTACAGAAAGCATGCGAGCACTTCAGGCCATTGTATTGTTGGCTGCGGGTTTATTTTGGTATTTGAGTCAAAACCAAATGCTAGATCATCTTTACCGACCCAGTAATATATTATTAATTCAGAGTTCTTTGATAGGCTTGATCATGTTAATGATTGCCCAGGATCTTTTAAATATCTATATTGCTTTGGAATTGATGTCATTGCCGCTTTATGCCATGGCTGCAATACGGATTTGGGATAAAGCATCGTTGGAAGGTGCTTTGAAATATTTTGTAACGGGAGCGATGGCATCTGCATTATTACTGCTTGGCTTTGCTTTGCTTTATGCAATTACTGGCAGTATAGATTTGGGAACTATTGGGTTGGCCTTAAAGGAGAAAGCAGGCATTAAATTATTTAGTCCTGATATGTGGATGCTGCTGGGTGGTTTGAGCGTGGCATTCATGGTAGCTGGCTGTTCATTTAAATTAGGGCTTTTCCCATTTCATAGCTGGATGCCAGATGTGTATCAATCAGCCAGAATTGATGTGGTATTGTGGGTGGCGACGCTACCAAAGATTGCCATTGCGGTCATGATGCTTAAGCTGATTATTGCAACGTCAAGCTTTATCATGTACTGGCAATCCATGTTGCTGCTGGTGGGACTGGTTTCAGTGGCGTTTGGTAATTTAATGGCGTTGGCACAAAATAATTATCGGCGTCTAATGGCTTATTCATCAATTGCGCATATGGGTTTTTTTGCCTTGGCGATGTATGTTATGAGTCCTGAAGGCATGGCCGGAGGTTTATTTTACATGCTGGTATATATTTTGATGAGCTTTATTACACTTGGCGTTATTCTACATGTGGATAGATCAGAATTTTTTGAAATTGGGCAGATGAGGGCATTGATGTCTGTTCCGCAGATGGCTGTTGTATTGATGGCTGGTATTTTTTCATTGGCGGGTATCCCACCATTTGCAGGTTTTATGGCCAAACTGTCAATATTTTCAAGTTTAATTCAGGTCAATAATGTTGGGGTTGCTATTGCCGGAATCTTGCTGAGCGTTATTGCCCTTGGGTATTATTTGAAAATGGTGAAAATGATGTACTTTAAGGAAGAAGAGACCCCTGTTATTGCGATAAGAGCTGGTCGGATTTCTATGTTAATGCTGTTTGGGTTGACATTGTGCTTATTGTATATTGGCATTCTTCCCAATCAACTGATGGTGTTAACTCAGGCTGTGGTGAGTCAAAATCTATTTCTTTAGGCTATAATAAAGATAGAATAATAATTATGAATCGATATGCTTGGCAGAATTGTTGTTTCAACTTACGCACAGACAATCACTGATATAAAAAAAGAATATGACATCCCTTTTTGTACACTTGATCTGTTTATTTTGGTCAATCATAGCGCTCATGAGGCAATGATCCCTAAATCCGTGCTAGATTGTAAAGCCATGGTGTCGATTGAAAATCATAACTATTGGCATTATTATTTTGCTTTTGATAAAGACACACTATACCCAGGTCAATGTATTACAAAAGATAGGGTAATTGCCATGCGCTATACCCACAACCAACTGGACTTATTCACCAGCTATGCCTTTGAGAGGAGATTATTTGGTTTGGATGGACATTGCTTATTTGATTCAGAGATAAATGCCAAATGGTTTAATATTCGCCATCGTCTTCTCAAAGGCTTGGTGGTTGATGCTCAGGGCAAATCGCCAGATCAATCCCCGACTTATCGACATGTGGTGGATGTCCACTCAGAGCAGGTCTTAAACCGTATGCTTCGGGCAATGGATGATTTTTTTGGTTACAGGCCGCATGAAACACATTATGCCATACAGGGTTTAATTCTGGCTGCTAGAGTGATGCAGGCAGGTTTGAATCGCAAAGGAAGACTTTATTGGGATTATGAGTCTTTAATCACATATTATCCCAGAACTTATTTTAAGCCTCGATCAGATTGTGAGATCTATCCTAAAAAAGAAATGGTCTGGCAGATGAGTCAATCTCAGCAGTATATTCATATGGCAGTGTATTTACATCAATTGATACGTCGAGGACTTTACAAGCCAAATCAAGATATTTTAGACCCCGATTGGGTTGGATATGGTTGCAGTGGGCCTGAGGTATTGTGTTTGGATATTGATAGACATTTAAAACGAATGAATGAATGGAGTCTGCATAGGTTGGTGCACGAAATTGAATATCGTGTGGTCCGATTTGCCAATGGTTACAACAATTTACCAGGTGTTCTTAGGATACTACCAGATCAATTGTCATTCGAGTTAATGCGTGGGCTATTAAAAACAAGGATCTTGGATCAGAAAGCGGCTTGGCGTCTAATTGATGGTCTAAAGCATCATCGAATTCCAGCAATGCCCATTGAGTATTTACGCATGATTTATGAGCAGTTGGTGAATTTTAAATTTGGGCGCATTATTGGCTTAACTCGGTTTCAGTTGTTTTTGGCCTATTGTATGCAATTGATTCCAGATGGATCAATTGACTTAAAAATTGGTGAAACGAATCACATCCAGTTGATGATGAGCAAGTCGATAATTCTGGAGCATAAAAAACAATTCAGGCCAACCGTTTTTTATGAGAGGCAACAAAAGAAGCATCATATTGCTATGGACCATGGTAAAGAACTTATGGGGCGTATTCGGCATTGGTTCATGCATGGCTCATGATAGGTTTAGTGCATCAATATCGGCTTGCAAAGTCTGTAATAGTGCGCTGGTTTGAGGGTGTTTCTTTAAATGATTTTTGAGTTGCTCACATAGTGCTTCAGCATTTTGTTTGTCAGAGTCTTGAGAGTTTTCATGCTTTGCCTCATTCCATTGGATATTTAAATTCTGGACGAGGAACCCATGATCTTGAATGCATTTGATTAAATTAGATTGGGTATTGTCATTGGCTAAACTTTTAAGGTTTGGGGGAAGCTGAATATTTAGCTGATGCGCTTGATGTGATATCACTGTAAGGGCTTTGGCCAGCGCTAGGCTCATGCCATTTAGCTTTAAATTAGGAAGCAGCTTAGTCCATGTGGAGTGAGTAAGCTCGTTGGAAACATTTGACTGAGCTGTGGCGGGTTGCTCATTGACCGTGGGTGTAAAGCGAGTCAGTCTTAAAAAAGTCATTTCAAAATTAATCGCTTGATTGGGGGTGAATTTGGCATTTTCCAGAGCCTTAATAAAGATGTCATACGCCAGTTGTAAAAAGGATTCGTCAAATTGTGATTGCTGTTTTGATAGTGGCTTTAGTGCCTCTTGGTGCACAAAGTATAATGCCTGCTCAATAAGGGCCAGGTAGTTTGTCTGATTTAATTTAAGCTCGGTGAAAATCATCTTAAGGGCATCTAGTCGGCCGGTCATGGCATTAAATATCAGGTCATGAATATTTTTTTGGCCGGTTAATCCCAGTGTTTTTGCAACTGCTTCTGATTTTAGCTCTTTGGGGTGCAAAAGCAGGAGTTTTTCAAGCAGGGTTAGGGCATCACGTACAGATCCTGCTGCTTGCTGGGCAATCATATTAAGCGATGGCTGTTCAAATTCAATGTTCATTGTTTTGAGTTTCTTGCCAAGGTAGTCAATTAGAATATCATTGGAAATGTTTTGAAGCGGAAAATGAATGCAGCGTGAGCGAATGGTAGCAGGCACCTTATCAAGTTCAGTGGTAGCCAGTAGAAATTTGACATATGCCGGTGGCTCTTCCAAGGTTTTCAGCAGGGCATTAAAGCTGTGCCCAGAGAGCATGTGAACCTCATCAATGATGAAAATTTTGTATTTACCTTTTATTGGATGAAATTGTGTTTGTTCTAAAAGTTCTCTGGTGTCCTCAACTTTTGTCCGAGATGCAGCATCAATCTCAATCACATCCATGCAATAGCCAGAGGCAATGCTAAGGCAGCTGTCACAGTTAAGACATGCATTGGCTGAGGTTCCAGCCTGGCAATTCATGGATTTTGCCAGAATACGAGCCAAAGAGGTTTTGCCAACGCCACGGGTACCAGTAAATAGGTAGGCATGATGCAGGATCTGGTGATCCAGTGCATTGGTAAGGGCTTTGACGGTTAATTCCTGTCCAATCACATCTTTTAAAATAAGGGGGCGCCATGATCGGGCAAGTGCACTGTGGTTAGTCATGTTATTCTCACATCAAGCGTTAGGCACATTCCGGCACCTTCTGATTCCTACTGTGGCTGCTTCCTTCCGGACCTGACCAGGTTGGCAGGCAAGAAGTGCAGAAGGCCCAACGCCAGGAATATGGTGGCACAGTGGCCTTAAAATTGCAAGTTTTAGTAGGGTGAGAAACTGGCAGAAAGAGTGATCGATATCTGATCGAATTGATGTCTGGTGGTGTCTCTTAATGGGTTTTGAACGCCTGCTGTGGATATAACTGTCGCAGGTGTGGTGTAATTGGCTTGTGTCATGCCTTGCTGGCTGGGTATATTAATGGCTGTGGTGGTGTTGGTATAACCGTAAAGTCCTGTTTCTAGCTCTTTGGTGTTGCCATAAATATAATTGATCCGTATATCAAAAGCGCTGTCAGATTCGTAAGGTATACGTAGGCCAACAAAGCCTTGAAACAATGAATTCCATCCTCTGGGTTTGATTTCAGGACCCAGGGTTTGGCGAACAGCTGTACCATATGTACCATTGGCAGCTCGATATTGTACATTGGCTGAGCGTTTAAAATAGACACCCGACTGACCAAAGCCAGCGCCTGCGCCCACGTAGAAGTCAGTGGATTTTTTGCTGATATTTGGGAAGAATAGGAAATTTAGGGCAGTGCGAAGGCTTTTTAAGCCGCCGGAGCGTTTAAAATTACTGAACTTAACAGCTGCATTGGCTGCGGCAGGATTAAGATTGTCAGCATCGGTAGCACCTTCGGTACCATTGAGGTTTGTGGGAATAAAGTTGTTACCTGCGCTGTCTAAAAATTCGTCACTGCTGGTGGATGAGTAGCCAAATTCACCTTCAACACCAACCCCGGTTCTAGCATCAACAGCGCCGATCATGACATTAAATCCAAGACCACTTTTTGGGGTCAGGGTCACCAACTCCTGCTGATAACTCATGTTATTTGGAGTGGTGAAACTTAAACGGTCCACTGAAATGGTGGCAGTGTCTTTTGCACCATAGGTTTGGAAAGTGATCTTTTTATTGCTAGAACCAACGCCTGTACCAAGAGTAATATAGGCTGGTTTTGAAATACTGATCGAGTAAGCACTTTGGAATATCATCCAGGATAAACAAACCAATAAGTTAATTTTTGTGCAGGGCTTAAAACTCATGATGTTCTCCTTGAATGTGGCTATAGACGTCTGTCGATCTAAACCTTATAATAACTGGTATTTTTTCAAATGCCAAGGAGGTTTTATGTTGCATGTGGCTGAATATATTTGGTTGGATGGTAGAAAGCCGACACAGCAAATACGAGCAAAGTCTAGAGTATTGCGCTTGCCAGAGCAGGTTGATATTACCAATTTCCCGATTTGGTCATTTGATGGCTCTTCAACAAATCAGGCAACCACCACTGGTTCTGATTGTTATTTAAGGCCGGTTTATTTTTGTAATCACCCTTTTGATAATGGCTTTGTGGTGCTTTGTGAGGTTCTCAATGATCGTGGTGAGGTTCATCAGACCAATACCAGAGCCAAGTTGCGTGAGACATTAAGTCAGGTAGATTGTAATCCATGGTTGGGATTTGAGCAGGAATATACATTGTTTGAAAATGATCGTCCACTGGGCTGGCCTGAGCATGGCTCTCCAGAGCCGCAGGGTCCATATTACTGTGCAGTGGGTACGCGGCAGGTATTTGGTCGAGAATTTGCATTGGTGCACCAAAATCTTTGTTTAGAAGCTGGGCTTATGTATTTTGGAATGAATGCTGAGGTTATGCCTGGGCAGTGGGAGTTTCAGATTGGTTATAGAGGAGGTCATGAAAGTGCGGATGCCCTTAAGATTTGTGATCAACTTTGGGTGGCCCGTTGGATTATGCATCGATTGAGTGAAGATTTTGGTTATGATGTTTCTTTGCACAATAAGCCCATGCAGGGTGATTGGAATGGCTCTGGCATGCATACTAATTACTCGGATGATTTCATGCGTGATACCATTAAAGGGCTGGATGCGATCAAACAGGTTATGCCATATTTAGAAAAGGCTCATAGTCAGCATATTCAAGTTTATGGAGAGGGACTGGAGAAGCGATTAACGGGTCTGCATGAAACAGCACCGATTGATCAGTTTTCCTGGGGTGTTGGAAGTCGAAATACCTCAGTTCGCATTCCTAAGAGTGTTTGGGCTCAGGGTTCTGGGTATATTGAAGATCGACGCCCTGGTGCGAATGCTGACCCATACTTGGTGGCTGAAAAGTTGATTCAGACGATTGCTCAGGCTGCTCAAGAGAAGCATCGGAGTAAGTTGTGAAATATATCGGCCTGGGATCACTGCTCTCAGCATTGATTGGGGTGGCTCTCTTTTTTTTGGGCTCACCATTGATATTTGCTGCCGCAAAGTTCACAAGTAATGCATTTATGAATATTTTAAAGTTCATTAGCTTGCCTGTGATCTTTTTTTCATTAAGTGCTACTATTGCCAGGCTGCAATCACAGAAGATGGCCGGTAACTTATTGTTTCGCACCTTAGGTTGGACTTTTTTTACCACGATGATTGCAGCATCTGTTGCAGGTTTGTTGTATGAGCTGATTCAGCCAGCCATGAGCATGGAATATACAGGGACCAACAAGCACCATTCACCGGTTTTTGATTTCTCGATCAATCAATTGGTGCCTGATAACTTGTTTGTGATGTTTGCTCAACATAACGTTGTTGCTATAGTTTTATTTGCATTGCTTTTGGGGCTGGTGGTTACTCAACTGCCTGAGACTGAGCGTGATTTTCTAGCTCAGGCGCTTTCTAGCATCTATGTTTTGTTCTTAAAAATGGCGCAGTTAATTATTTTGCTGTTGCCTTTGGTGGTATGGTCTTTTGTTATAGGGCTTTTGCAGCAAGAAAGTGCATATGGCACCATGTCATCATTAGCAGGTTATTTGGCCTGTGTCTTTGGTGCTAATTTAATCCAAGGTCTGCTGATTTTACCGATTTTGCTTTGGTATTTTCGGATTAATATTTGGTCGCTTTTTTCCGCGGTTTCGCCAGCCCTATTAATGGCTGCTTTGACAAAATCATCGACAGCCTCACTGCCGCTGACACTGAGTTGTATTGAGGAGCGCACGGATGTATCAAAAGAAAAAGCCGATGTTATTTTGCCGCTTTGTGCAACAGTGAATATGAATGGGTGCGCAGCTTTTATTTATGTCACGGTGTTGTTTGTAGCACAGGTCAATGGTATTGATTTTTCACTTGGTGAGAAATGGCTGTGGGTAGCACTGAGTGTTCTGGCTGCTTTTGGCAATGCCGGTGTGCCTATGGGCTGTTTTTTTATGGCCAGTGCTTATTTGGTAAGTATGAATATTTCCACTGACATGATGGGTGTTATTTTGCCCTTTTATACGCTTATCGACATGATGGAAACGCCGATCAATATTTGGTCAGATGTATGCGTTCTGAGCATTATCGATCGGCAAGACCGATCTAGATCGCTTTTTTCCTAAGGGTTTGTCGCAAACTTAATGCCAGGCTTTCAGAGGGCTCACAGAATGGATGTCCAATTTCAAGACAAGAGGCGACCTTTTCTTTGGCCATTTTATTTCCCATATGCATTGCTCTACAGTAGTGCCTGTAGGCAGCCTTGGGTCGGCTATGTGAAATATAGGGAGCGCCTTGTTCTAGGCATTCTCCAACACGAATGATCGCATCAGTTAGCCCCATTTGAGCAGCTTTGCGATAAGCTCGATATGCTGCGGTGAAATCAGGGGCCTTGTCCAGTAGTCCAAATTCAAGGTATTCTGCCAGGTGATACCAACCTAGCTTTGAGCCCAGTAAAGTTGACTGATCTAGGCAGTTTCTTGCTCTTTTTAGATCAGGTTCAACAAAGAAGGGTTGACCTTGCTCGTAGCACAAAGCCAAATAATACCATGCATCTGCACATCCAGCTTTAGCAGCAAGCTGGTAGATGTATAAAGCCCTTTGAGGGTAAGCTTGGCTGAAATATGGCTTGCCCACAGCATACATTTGAGCAAGTTTAATGAGAGCGTCCTGGTCACCATTTAAGGCCCGCACCTTGTGGAGTAATTTCTGTATTTGAGCTTGGGGCATTTCAGGTAATTCACTGATAAAGTGTTCCATCGTTATTATCCTTGTATTTGTTTACAGTATTGTTATAGCTGAAATATATAATAAAAACACATACTTATCAACTATTTTTTGTGTGAGATGATGCCGATAATCAGCCAAAGTCATGGCGTATTTTGCTGCCAGCATTTTGCCTCCTTTTTTGACATAGTAATCTTTATAGCACAAAATTGGAAAATATCATGAATTTTTTAATGAAGTGTTAAGTATCGTTATTTTTTTGAAGTCGTCTTTTGTGAATAATATAGTGTTTGGCAAAGTGCAGCTGTGTTGGAATAAAGCTGCCAGCGTAGATGACACGTTTGTTGGGCAGTAAACTTGCAATTATTTCCCAAATTTCCAGGGTGGTCTGATAGTTTGTGTGGGCAGTGATGTCATCAAACACATATAAGATTGGTTTTTTTAATAATGTTTGGGTTAATTTTAGCTTTTGACGCTGGTCGTAGCTGATTTGATTGATGGGTGTTTCCAGTCGCGCAGGAAGAGTTTTAATGAATGATCGTGTGCTGGGCATGAGCGCTTTTTGAATATCATCGTCACTGAATGGTTTATTTTGGGTGATGAATTTTCGAATATTAACAGAGGTATTGATATCGATTGAATCAACCCAGCCAATATCATTGAGCATCAGGATTTGATTGATGCTTTGTGCAGGGTGATTGCCAATTTGAATGTCGCCGATGCTAGGTTGGTACAATTGGCAGATTAGCTTGAGCAATGTACTTTTGCCAGAGCCTCTTTCTCCCTCAATGGCTAAACTTTCAAGTCCGATATTCAGGTGAATGTCCTCTAAAATGTGATTGTTCAGATGATTTGTGAAGTAAACCCCATTCAGAACAATGCTGTCTTTTTTTTGAAATAAGAATTTGCCCTCTTGGGGACGGGGATTTTCCTTTAATATTTTAATCATAGAGAGCATGGATTGTATGATCGCTATTGTTTTTTGTAGACGCATTAAGTTCAGTGTAAATTTGATACTAAGGCGGCTAATTTGGGGGATGAAGAAAAGAATAATTAATGAATCAAAGGGCGTGATATTGCCCATATGAAACTCATGTGATCCAACCAGAAACAGCGTCAGGAAACTTAGGGTATTGTTGATGAGGTAATTGAGGTAGGTCGAAGACTCAGTGGTGAAGGTGGGGGTTTGCTGCTCTGGGTGAGTGGTGGTCTCTATACTATCATCTTCAATCCAAATGGGGGAGTGATGCAAATTGGATTGGTTTTTATCATCGTTTAGGAAAATTAATGTGGGTGAAATGAGTGCCAGTGACATTAGAATCATTGCTATTTTGGGATGTATGAAAAACAGATAAAGGGTAATGAAAACCAATCCAAATGTATTTTTGATCAGGTGGCTACAATGATATGCGAAAAAATGGGCCAAATGCTCATTGGCATCATGGATGCAGTATTTTAGTTTAAGGCCAAGTGAGTCCAGAATGGATTGCTTTGTTTTGGCTAATACTTGCTGGGCCATATGTTGGGCATGCTGACAAGTCGCTTTGGAGACTGTGCTCCAAAAGCGGCTTGAGAAATAGTGACATAATGCGTTCAGTGCCGAGGCTGCTAAAAAAGTTGCGGAGAATGTGGCAATTTTGATCTCGATTAATTCAGATGGGGTGATGAGTGTGCTAATAAAGCCGGCCATAATGATGTATAAACATAAGTGAAAAAACTCATGCAATACAGAGGTTAATGCGGCCCTTTTTAAAAGCTGCTCGTTTAGATTTAACCAACGATAAATGGCGATTATACTTGGCATGTGACTTGCTCATGGCGCTCACTAAAGCAGCGTCGGCATAGGGCAATGTACTGGTCATTTCCACCAATTTCAATTTGATTTCCATTGGTGATGGTCTGGCCATTTGCATCCATGCGCAGGTTCATGGTTGCTTTTCGACCACAGGGACAGATGGTTTTAATTTCACAGAGCTTGTCAGCCAGTGCCAAAAGGGCAGCACTGCCCTCAAAGAGATGGCCTAGAAAGTCGCTGCGAAGTCCGTATGTTAGAACTGGAACTTTTAGTTTATCGGCCACTTGACAAAGTTGCAGGACTTGGTTTTTTTTGAGAAATTGTGCCTCATCAACCAAGACGCAGTGTAATAAACCATTGTTTTTAATGTTAGTTGAGATATATTCATAAAACTGAGTGCTATCTGAAAATGCAGTTGCATTTTTCTGAAGGCCAATTCTTGAACTAATGGTGCCCTTGGCAGAACGGGTGTCAATTTGAGCGGTAAAAAGCAATGTACGCATACCCCTTTCACGGTAGTTGTGATCTGACTGAAGTAGGGTGGTTGTTTTACCTGCGTTCATTGCAGAGTAATAAAAATATAGTTTTGCCATAGCTGCCTCCAGTGATATACTAGCAAAATCTTATTGGATAAAAAAGTATTTAGAAGAGGTGTACATGCGGACAAAATATTGGGGATCAATTCCAGGAAGCACGCTGAGTGATTCTGATCAGCGATTGTTGCCATTATTATCCGGTTTGGTGCTGTTTAAAGAAAATTTACAGACAGATACTGCTCTGTTCATTGGCAGAATTAAAATGATCAACCCGGAAATTGAACTGGCGGTTGATCATGAAGGTGGATGGGTCAATCGTTTTGGTGCAACAATGCAAACTCGCTCTGCTCAGTTTTATGCTGATGCAAATGATGAGGCTCAGTACAAGGAGGATTTGAGGCATGATTTCACGATTTTAAAAAATTTAGGCATTGATCGGGTTTTTGGGCCATGTATTGATATTGATTTGGCCAAACAGGGCAGGCCATCGAAGGTAATTGGTGGGCTTGGCCGTTCTTATGGCGATTCATATGCAGAAATCAAGCGCTGGGCAAGTATATATATTGAGGTTGCACATGGTTGCGGATTAAAGACATGCCTTAAGCACTTTCCTGACCATGGATATTCTCAAGAAGATTCACATTTAGAGTTGCCAATTGATCTTAGGACACAAGCAGAGTTAGCGCCTGTGCTGGCTGTGTATCAGCAGCTAATTGAACAGTATCAGATAGATATGGTGATGCTTGCACATTTTGCGCTGCCAAATGTCACTGGGCATGATGGCCCGATTACTTTTGACCAGGGGATTAAGCAAATGTTACCTTCAGTTGATACCATTACCGATTGCTTGGGCATGAAAGCCATTTCAGGCAGCGCATATGAGCGGCTTGTGAAAGCAAAGCAAGCAGGGCATCAGCATGTGATGTTAACCCACCAGCCCTCTGATCAGTTGATAGAAGCTTTGTTGGGTTTGAATAAGGACCAGGTTACGCAGGACAATCTTGCGGTAACGTGTTCATTTTGATCAGGGTAGGCACAAGATCTGCGATGCTTACTCGTGTTTGAGTCATGCTATCCCTGTCACGGATGGTAAGCGTACCCGGATGTGTGGCATCTTCTGCGGATATGGTATCAAAATCAATAGTCACACAAAAAGGTGTTCCAATTTCATCATGTCGGCGATAAGCTTTTCCAATATTTCCAGTGTTCTCAAGTAGAATTTTTCCAGGGATATGTGCTTTGAGGATTTTGAGAATTTTTTGAGTCATGTTTAGGATTTGTTCATTGTTTTTTGCAATCGGAATGACGGCAACTTTAATAGGTGCCAGGTGTGGCTTTAGTTTCAAAACTATTCGGGTTGAGCCATTTTCTAGCTCCTCTTCCTCATATGCCTCCGATAGAATTGCCAAAAGTCCTCGGTCAACGCCGCAGGATGGTTCAATCACATAAGGAACCTGCCAGGCATTGGTTTCAAGGTTTTTGATGGCAAGACGCTGAGTTGCGTGTTGATTTTCGCTGACTTTTGCTTGAATATTCAGCTGATCTTGTTCTTTGGTATGAGAGCCAAGGTCATAATCTGTGCGGTTGGCAATGCCCTCGATTTCATCCGGGCCATGTGGGAAGGTGTAAAGCAGATCAACTGTCCGTTTGGCATAGTGCGCTAAATCATCGGCAGTTTGTTCAGCCTTGGTTAGCCGTTTAGGACTTAAGCCTTGGTCTTGCCACCACTGATAACGTGTATCGATCCAGTACTGATGCCAAGACTCATCGTCTCCAGGAGATACAAAAAATTCAAGTTCCATTTGCTCAAATTCTCTGACACGAAAGATAAAGTTTCTTGGGGTAATTTCGTTGCGAAAAGCTTTGCCAATTTGCGCGATTCCAAATGGCAACTTTCTGGACTGGCTATCGAGCACGTTTTTAAAGTTCATGAAGATGCCTTGTGCTGTTTCAGGTCTCAGGTAAGCTTTATTCTCGCTGCTGGCTATCGGGCCAATGCTTGTTGAAAACATAAGATTAAAATCACGTGCTTCAGTTAGGTTTGTGCTTTTACAGCCAATACATTGGTTGTTTTCAATAAAATCAGCACGCATCCGCATTTTGCACTCTCGGCAATCAACCAATGGGTCGGTAAAAGTTGATTCATGTCCTGAGTATTTCAACACCGTTTGGTCCATCATGATACAGCTATCAAGACCATCAACATCATCTCGGTCATGGACCATAGATTGCCACCAAGCATTTTTGAGGTTATTTTTTAATTCAACCCCCAGTGGACCATAATCATACATGCCTGCAAGTCCGCCGTAAACACTGGAGCTGGGGTAAATAAAGCCCCTTCGTTTGCACAAAGCAACCAATACATCCATTGAGGGTGCAACCATAGATTTGTCCTTGATTTTTCCCTTTGATCCTAGTGTTTTTTGCCGCAAATTACAATGCCTAATAATTTGTATTTGTATGTGATATACTTCAAAAAAAAGGACATATCTATGTTAGACGCTGCTAAATTAATATTTCCTGGTGGGGTGAACTCACCTGTTCGTGCTATGCGGCAGGTTGGGCTTGAGCCTTTATTTGTTTCAAGTGCCAAAGGCCCATATCTTTATGATGTGCAAGGCAGGGAATATGTTGATTTTATTGGTGCTTGGGGGCCGATGATTTTGGGGCATGCTCATCCGGCGGTGGTTGATGCTGTTTGCCAGCAGGCTCAGAAGGGATTGAGTTATGGGATATCCAGTCCATTAGAGTTAGAGCTTGGAGAATTGGTTCAGTCATTTTTTCCCTCGATGCAGATGATGCGTTTTGTGAACTCTGGTACAGAAGCCACCATGAGTGCGATCCGTTTGGCAAAAGGAATCACGGGCCGTCAAAAGATCATTAAGTTCCAGGGATGTTATCATGGGCATGTTGATGCTTTGTTGGTGAGTGCAGGCTCAGGCCTATTGACTTTCTCGTCCCCTAGCTCAGAAGGCATTGACCCTGATTTGGCAAAGAAAACACTGGTGGCTGAGTATAATGATTTGAACTCTGTGGCTACTTTGTTTGCAGAGCATCCAAATGAAATTGCTACGATTATTGTGGAGCCTATTGCTGGGAATATGAATATGATTCTGCCTGAGCCGGGTTTTTTACAAGGTCTTAGGCAGCTGTGTGATACCAATGGCGCTTTGCTGATTTTTGATGAGGTGATGAGCGGTTTTCGTGTAGCCCCAGGTGGTGCTCAAGAGATTTATCAAGTAGAGCCAGATTTGATGGCGCTTGGTAAAGTCATAGGTGGCGGGATGCCTGCAGCCGCTTATGGTGGACGAAAAGAGTATATGGAGAAAATTAGTCCATTGGGCAGTGTCTATCAAGCTGGGACAATGTCAGGTAATCCTCTTGCCATGGCCTGTGGTATAGCAACCCTTAATGTGCTCAAGAGCTTGGATTATCAGGATCTCGAAAAGCGCACAGAACAGTTTTTATCAGCCTGGCAAACCATTGCAAAAGAAAGTGGCTGCCCTATGAGTTATTGTGTTAAAGGCGGGATGTTTGGTTTTGTATTGGATGCAAACTATCCAACAAATTTTTCACAGGTATCTCAACTGTCAAGTTCAAGGTTTGGGAATTTTTATCGCAAGGCGTTTAGCGCTGGTTTGTATTTTGCCCCGTCTTTGTTTGAGGCTGGGTTTTTGTCGTTTGCACATCAGGCTTCTGTTTTGGATTTATGCTTGGAGCGGCTGGCTTTTTTACTTCAGACGGATTTGGAGTAACTGCATCCAGGCCTGGCGTTGAGGTTGCGGCTTCTGTTTTTTTGGCAGCCTCTTGTCTTTTATTGATAAGCTGACTTATACCAGAGATCAGGGCGATGGTCATAATGGCAATCACAGCAACAATAGGGGTAACGATGTTAAAAGATGCTAATATTATCAGTGCACTGATAATAACAATGACCACGGTATTAAATAACAGATCTTTTTTCATTTTATCGTAGATTTTCTGTGTATTTGGGCTTATTGTTAGACTCCATTCATAGAAAGTGTATTTAAGGTCATGGACTAATCTGCTTTTCTTAATGAGAAGGCCAATAGAAATAGCTGTGATTAGAAATCCTAGAATCGCAGGTGTGGATATGGCTGCAACTGCTGCAATGATGGCCAATCCCAATGAACAAAGGTAAATCGCAGATAGAAGAAGTTTATTAAGAGACCTGCTATGATCCTGTGAGGACCGTCTGAATGCCTGAATATCTTGTATGTGAGTTTCAAAGAATGTTTGTAATGCAGTCTTATTAATGCCTTGGAGGTTTTTGTCTGAGTTAGCTTTGTGCATATCCAGTGGGATTGTGATATCTTTTAGGCTTGCATCTTGTGAAATGTAATGAAAAAATAGGATGTCTTTACATGAGTTTAGTTCTTGATCATTTTCAAGCAGCCCTTTGATTTTTTGTTCAAGGCCAATAAAGTCTTTTGACGAACTGTTTAGGTGATGCGAGTAGGCAAGTGCCAGGTAGGAAATGGCCATGATTGCAGAGATTATAATGGCGGCATACGGTAAGAACCACATATATATGCCAAAGGTAAGTGCGTATAATGAAAAAATGCCAACACCCAAGGTGATGGATGCAAGAAAGGTACTTGCTGCTGAAATTCTCGGGTCAATTTTGCTCTTTGGATGAAAGTTTTGGATGATTAAATGAATTGAGTCCAGTAACCACGCAATCGGTGGGAAGAAACGAGAGGAGGCAGCCAGGACCGTACTGGCGTGAACAATGATTGTTTGCAATTTGGAGGTTGTTATACGAGCATAGGTGAATGCAGATGATATCCGCTCATGGACCTGATCGACAAAACGGATGAATTTTTTACTGTTTTTTCTCATAATTTTTGTTGATTCTTTTATTAAGTATATAATATGGTAAATGTTTTTGTCAAAAAAACCCACGTAAAAATGTTATTAGATGGCTATTGCTGGGCTTTTCGTCGTCATTTGGTGGATCAGGGTCAGTTAGCATTGATTGAGCGAGGTCAGTGGGTATCGGTTTATTCAGAGGCCGGTGAATATTTGGGCGCAGGTACATTTGATATGCACTCAGAGATTATGCTGCGCATTTTCACAAAAAGTAGGCAACCCAGTGATCAGGTGATTTTTTATCATTTAAAAGTAGCACTTCTTAAGCGCGAGGCTTGGTTTGATAGGCCCTTTTATCGCTGGGTATATGCTGAGGCCGATGGATTACCTGGTTGTGTGATTGATCGTTTTGGTGAGTATGTGAGTGTGGCTTTAACCACACATGGAATGTGGCGGTTAAGACAGGTTTTGATTGAGGCGATTGGTCGATTGATGAGCTGTGCTGGCATGGTTGTACGTTTTGATTCACGACAAGCCAAAGAGGAGGGCGCTAATTTTCTGCCGGAGATGATTGGTAAAATCCCCAAAGTGATCCCTGTTTGGGAAAACGATCGGCTTTATTTTACTGAGCTTGAGCAATCTCAAAAAACCGGCTGGTATTATGATCAGCGTGCCAACCATACTTGGGTGGCCAAGCATGTGCTAAAAGGCCAAGCTGTTTTGGATTTATTTTCTTATCAAGGTGGATTTGCACTTGGCTGCGCATTAAAAGGAGCAAATGTAACTTTGGTTGATCAGTCTATTAATGCCCTTAAAATGGCCAGGTATGCCTTTGATCATCATGGGTTGCAAGGTGAATTTGTATGTGCCGATGTTTTTGATTGGCTATCAAAGCCTCAGGCATTATTTGATGTGGTGATTTTAGATCCACCAGCCATGGTCACGCACAAGGCGCATTTTCATCGTGGTGCGGGTGCTTATCAAAGATTGATTGGGCAATGTTTATCTTTGCTTAGGGAAAATGGGGTATTTGTTTTTGCATCATGCTCATCTTATGTA
>VGUW01000006.1 GCA_016874185.1 Gammaproteobacteria bacterium | reverse complement strand
GCCCAGCTCTAAAAACATGACAGAACCGACAATCTATTTTGGCGCCCTGCTTTGTGGCTTTAGCATTTTTTACTTTCTAGGGGCCCTTGCAACCGTCATTATTATCATGCCAATTTCTTTATATAGCGTGGCTAAGCATTATAGCAATGAAAGCAAAACCATTCTGCAAAAAGCAATATATGACACATCAAAAGAATTTCTGATGCTTATCAGCCTGCTATTGATAATTGGCACTTTCTCCACAGAAATGCGAACGATCTTTAATTTCATTATGCTCAATCCAATACTTACTGTGGCTGTGACTGGATTGCTTGGCAGTATTAATATCAGCCTAAAATTACTTGGCACCGAATTTCATCAAAAACGGCTCAACAAAGCCTTTTATGTCCTACTGCTAATCACATACATCAATTTATTCAACGTCGAATCTTTGTTTGTAATCATTACCGCTATCTCAGGAATCGTCAAATTCAATCGGTTTCTGCAAAAGACCCTGGCCAATAGTGTCATTAAAGAGTTTTCAAACCAATACTTTATTCCCCTGTTTATAATTGCCATGGTGCGCTTCTTTATCATCCAGCCCTACCAGGTCCCAACTGGCTCACTTGAGCCCACTGTTATGCCAGGTGACTTCTTACTGGTTAATCAATATGCTTACGGCCTAAGACTACCAATGACCCAAACTGAAATTTTACCGATTGGAAAACCCAAGCGTGGAGACATCGCTGTTTTCCAAAGCCCGGTTGGTGAAGAGAAATTGGTTAAACGTGTTATTGGTCTGCCTGGTGATCATCTGGTTTATAAAAATAAACAACTCATCATTAATGGCATTCCTGTTTCACAAGAGGCCACTGCAGACCAGAACGCCTCATCTGCTCAAATGCGCTTAACTGAATATTTGCCTGGTAAAACACACGACATTCTCATCATTCCCAACAGGGCTAATGAATCCATTGACCTATCGATTCCTGAAAATCATTATTTCATGATGGGGGATAATCGAGATAGCAGTGGTGATTCTCGAATCTTTGGTCCTGTGGATGCAAAATACCTGATTGGAAAAGCCTTCTTCATTTGGATGAACTGGAATCCTCAAAATGGTGAAATCGACTCAGAAAGAATTGGAAAGTCGCTTTAAGAAGTAAAAATGGAACTGCAAATGGTCAAGTACGAAATTCTGGCAAGAAAACTCAACTATCAATTTGCTAACCCCTCCCTACTCACCATTGCATGTACCCATAAAAGCGCTGGAATAAAGGACAATGAACGTCTGGAGTTTCTAGGAGACGCTGTGTTAGGCTGTACGATCAGTCAAATGTTATTTGAGCGCTACCCTGACGCATCTGAAGGCGATCTAAGCCTCATGAAAAGCCACTTGGTGTCTAAAAAGTCTTTATCTATTGTTGCCGAGCAAATCCAGCTTGAACATCATATACTATTTAACCGGAAAAAAACCCAAAAGAGCCCAGCTGTAATTGCTAACTCATTGGAGGCAGTTTTCGGTGCTATTTTCATTGACAGCAATATGCATCAGGCCAGCCAAGTTATTCTAAATCTTTACCAACCATTGCTTGAAAACATTGCCATCGGGTCTCTCAAAAACCCAAAAAATGAATTGCAAGAAAAATTACAAAAAAATCGACATGAGCTGCCAACTTATGAAATTAAGTGCTTATCTGGCGATGAACACAACCTGCACTTTGTTGCAACCTGTATTCTTAAAAGCCACAACTTGCTCACAGAGGGATTTGGAAAATCGAAAAAAGCCGCAGAAGAAGATGCGGCTAGAAAAATGATTAACCAACTGAATGAGCACACAGCGTGATTGAATTTAGCGGAATCATTACCATTTTTGGCAAGCCAAATGTTGGCAAATCATCATTGGTGAATGCTTTATCAAAGCAGCAGCTCTCAGCTGTCAATGCAAAAGCACAAACCACAATTAAAGCACTCAAAGCCCATGTCTATTTTGACAATTATCAATTAATTTTTATTGATACACCTGGAATCCAAAGTAAAAAATCTCCATTCTCTCACCGAAGTGCCAATCGGATAGCATCCCGAGAGCTGCATGATTCTGATATCAACTTAATGGTCATTGATGCAACACATTGGCAACAAGAAGATGATACAATCATCCAAAATATTCCAGTGGCTAACAAGAAACAAATTCTAGTGCTCAATAAGTGTGACTTAATCAACGATACTCAAAAGCAGACCCTGATCAATAAAGCAACCCATTTAAAACAATTTGATTTTATTATCCCCCTATCTGCAAAAAAAAATATTAACCTTGAAACCCTAAAAAGTTTATTAAAAACATTGTGCC
This sequence comes from Gammaproteobacteria bacterium, assembly GCA_016874185.1. Taxonomy (GTDB): domain Bacteria; phylum Pseudomonadota; class Gammaproteobacteria; order Comchoanobacterales; family Comchoanobacteraceae; genus UBA1515. Next base: position 25,638 of record VGUW01000006.1, on the reverse strand, counting down.
CAAAACGACCTTGGGTAAAACTTACCGAAATTGGCACCCATGAACAATTTGAAAAAGACATTGAAGACTGTATGCGTGGCGCCATGTTAAAACTGATGAATCAAGAGCTGCCATATCTTACCAAAATACATGTCAAGTCAATCCAAACTATCAAAGACCGACAACATGTTGATGTTGAGATCATCACCGACCGTGATTCGAGAAAAAAGATGTTAATTGGGAAAAACGGTGATATGATCAAAAATATTGGAATACAATCAAGGCTATCCCTTGAATCAAGATGGAAAAAATCCGTGTACCTTAAAACCCATGTCCTAGTTCAAAATACATGAAAAAATTATTTTATAATTCCGGGCTTATTTTTCTTATCTCACTTTTGTCATATCAAATCATTGTTTTCATTGAAAGCAGCATTTCATCAACTATCGGCCCTAATGAATTTGGCCAATACAAATTTCTAATTCGTTTTATCCATGGCTGCAGTCATGTTTTTTTACTTGGCCAGGACTATGCCTTATTTTACTTTCTTTCCAAATACCTAAAAAGCAACCAGACAGAGCATTATTATGGATATTTTAAATGGGTGTTTAGTGCTTTGATCAAGCGATCTTTTTTATTCATTCTGGTATTCTTTTGGATGTACTATCAGAAATATGTTACCCTTGATATGACCATCGGAAGTGCAATTGTTCCAATTATTTGCATCGATACAATTCTTAACAAATATCTTTTATTTCACAAAGCCTATCTGCGATCTTTTATCCCCAGAGCTATTTTACAATCAAGCAGCTTCACACTGTTTATACTGATACTATTATACAATCAAAAAACCCTGACTACTGAAACCATTATTATGGCTTATGGCGCCTCCTTTATAACCTGCTGCATCGCATATTATGTGCTTTCACTGCCTTTTTATTTGTATAATCAAAGCCCCAAATACACTGAAAAATCCGAATGGATTAGCCATGGTCTGCATTTTTCTATTTCGACTTTTGTCATCACCCAGAGTCGATCCATTATCTTTTTCATGGTAAATTATTATGCACTGTGGGCACCAACATCTGGGAATGCATTATCAGAAAGTACTCTAGGATATCTTGGGACTATCACCACCATCACCTTTTCATACCACCTATACACCAAAAGTATCGAGATTTACCTAAAACCCATTATCACACGCCACCTGGAATCTGGGCGCCTCATCGAACTTCAGCAAGAAATTATCAACGCAAATCGTATCCGCTATCTCATCGTATGGACAATCACTCTGGGCATTTGCATCTTCCCTGAAAAATACCTGCTAAATTGGGGTGATAACAATCAATATATGAAAATTATCCCCGAATTAATGACCTGTGCAGTACTCTATCATATTTACACATTATGCCAACCTGCATTAGACTTTATGATTTTTGGAGGACATCAAAAATTAGCCTCACGTTTGCTGCAAATTAAATTTCTAGGCATCTGTGTCCTGGCCTATGTCCTTATCCCAAGCTATGGATTGATTGGTGCAGTTATTGCTGACTGTTTACCCGCTGCACTCAGCGCACTGGCCGCTGCACTCTGGGTACAAAAACATGGCATAATCAGACCACTGGCACTCATGTGATGCAGCAATTTTATATATTAAGAAAGCAGCCTTTTAGAGAAAAAAATTCTCTTTTTACCTTATTGACACAAGATGACCACATCATTAAGGTGATCGGATCCGACCAAACAAAAATCAAATGTCAAATCATTCAGTCTTTCCAGAGATTAGAGGCCCATATTAAAATCGGCCCTAACGCATCATTGCATACAATGAGAAAACCAGAACATTTAAGCAGCTTTCATTTCATAGGCCCGCATGTATTTGCAGGCATGTACCTCAACGAGCTCATTATCAAACTCAGTGATACCGGTATTCAATCAGCTGGATTATTTGATTTGTATCAACAATCATTAACTGATCTATCTTCCAGCAAACCCCTAGCTCCGACCATCCGAAAATTTGAAATAAAATGGCTTGCATTGCAGGGATATGGTATTGATCTTACATTTCCAGACAGCACCCCTCTTTCTGTCTTAAATGGCCAATGGAATTATAATGCCCATAGTCCTTTTTGTATTAAAGATATTAAAAATATCTTACAAGACAATGCATCAAGCACCACCTGCAAAAATATTCGCACACTGCTCCATCAAATGATTGCTGCTTTAATACCACAGCAACCATTAAACACCTTAAAATGGCTGCAATCAGTATATTGCTAAAAAAGCCTACTTATGTAACAATCACATTTATGATTCTACCACTATTAATACTTACCCCCATTTTTTCATTTGCATCCCTTGTCATTCACAATGAAACAGAGAGTGAAGTTAATGTGATCATTGAAAACAACTGCAATCCGCTTGAAGCAGTGAATGCAGAACGTCCAATTGAAAAACATGACATATTAAGCATCAATATAGAACCTGAGATTACCAAGCTCTGCCTGTTATTGAAAAATGCTCATAACCACTTATTGTCGGATAAAATTACCAACCCTAACCAGTGTAATATTAGTCTATCTGAAACAACAACACATGAACTTGAGTTACAATTACAACAGGGCTGTCATCAAGAATCAGAGCACACAGAGTAAAATTTTATTGCTATAATTCCCATATAATTGAGGAAATGATATGCAATACCAAAACATCATAGAGTTACTAAATGATGCGCAGAAAAAATATGCTAATCTGCCCGCTTTTACCAGCATGGGCCAGTCACTGACATACACTGAGCTTCTGCATCTATCTCAAAGTTTTGGTGGATTCTTACAATCAAAACTGAAGCTTAAACCTCAAGAAAAGATCGCCATCATGCTACCAAATTGTCTTCAGCACCCAATTGCAGTTTATGGCAGTTTAATGGCAAGACTTTGTATTGTAAATGTCAACCCCCTGTACACCCCAGATGAACTTCACCATCAACTAGAAGATAGCCAGGCTACCACAATTATTGTACTTGAAAACATGGCTCATGTGGTTGAAAAAGCAAAGAAAGGCACTAAAATCAAGCATATCATCGTTACAAGAATTGGGGACATGCATGGCCATATCAAAGGCGCTCTGCTCAATTTTGCAGTCAAATACTTAAAAAAAATGGTTCCCCCTCACCAACTTAAATTCATCGCTTTTAAATCCATTTTCAATAAAAAGCATGCCCTCATAAAAAATGACATTCTACCCACAGACCTGGCGTTTCTTCAATACACCGGTGGAACCACAGGCCGTTCGAAAGGCGCAATGTTAACCCACAGCAACATTTGCGCAAATATCCATCAAGCGCAAGCGATTGTGCCAGAAAAACTTTATCAAGCCAATACTACCATTTTAACAGCTCTTCCTCTCTATCATATTTTTGCTTTGATGGTTTCTTTCATTACATTATCCTATGGTGGTAAAAACCTACTTATCATTAATGCGAAAGATATTAATTCGCTGATTACTGCCTTTAAGTCTGAACCAATACACGGGCTTCCTGTTGTAAACACCCTTATGGTTCACCTACTGCATCACCCAAAATTCAATGGCATAAACTTTCAACATTTACGGGCCACCATTTCAGGTGGAATGAGCACACAAACCGCTATCGCAAAACAATGGCAAAAAGTTACAGGCTGCGTGGTAAATGAAGGCTACGGACTATCTGAAACATCTCCCATCATTGCATTATCGAATAATCACAACTCCTTTTCAGGTAACGTTGGACAGGCTGCGCCTTTAACTGAAATTAGAATTGCTGACCCAAATGATCATGCTCTGGATCCTGACTGCCCAGGAGAAATACAAGTGAGGGGACCTCAGGTAATGCAGGGCTATTGGAATGTTAGCACAGAATCAAAAGAGCACCCATTTACAAAAGATGGTTGGTTTAAAACAGGTGATATTGGTAGCTTAAGTGCAACTGGGCATCTGACTATCTTAGATCGGCTCAAGGACATGATCATTGTCAGCGGCTTTAATGTTTATCCAAATGAAGTAGAAAATGTTCTGGTTCAACACCCGAAAATCACTGAATGCGGTGTCGTTGCTGTAAAAGATGAGAATGGAGATGAAATCGTTAAAGCTTTCATCGTAAACCCAGATCATGACCTTAGCGCTGAAGATGTTCGAAAATATTGTTACCAATATTTAACCCATTATAAGGTGCCTAAAATTATAGAGTTTATTGACGAGCTACCTAAATCAGCTGTAGGAAAGGTATTAAGAAGAAAGTTAAAAACGGCAGCATAACTTATCGCTATTTCACAGCCAACAAACCTTTGGCCATTTCCATGCCTTGATGATGATCCCCACTCATAAAATAAAGCCGACCCATCACTTTAACTCCAACAATCTCCTCAACCCAAGACAGCCAACGATTTGCCAACTGGATTTGCTCATCAACCCGATAGGCCAATAAACCAAGTTCTCCATATAAATGGACGTGGCATGTGGTTTGTAAATTCTCAAGCAAATAATCAACAGCTTTTTTAGGGTCTTGAGAAAATTGCTGTTTATAATCCAAAAATATAATTTGATCTTTGCTCAATACCGATTTCCCATAAGGCCACAATGTGTAAAAACGATTGTCTCGTCGTTCAATCGATAGCTCGATTGCGCGATATAGTACCTTACAGAACTGAGCATCATCTTTAATTAACCGCCAATCATTTAAAGCCTGTTCTACAATATCAATATATTGCACCGCAAGCTCTTTCTCAGCTTCATTTAAAATCTGACACAGCAGCAATAATAACGCAGCCGATGTTTGACTTTTCAACTGTTGCCGCAAGATACTGACCGCCATAACCGCTTGCCTTTGATGCCAATATAACCTGGCACGAATACCTGCAGCTACTTCATGACCAATCAATCGCCGATTTAATAAATCCAAAATTTTTGCATCCGATAACTGCATCTGACCTGCTGAGCTCAAAAATAAAGCAAAAAACAAATCATAAATCAGCTCATGACCACGAATGTCAATGAATTTGGAAAACTTCTTGATTGCCTGATCATTCTTGCCCAAAATCCATGCTTCTATTGAATTTCTAACCAATTTATCCGCAATGACTTCATGATACCTGGCTTTATAATGCTCTGCTTTTTTAAAGAAAGTCATGCCCAATAATATAACACGAACCAGCAGATATATAGCCAATACAAGGCCAGATAAAAGCATATATGAAGAGGCCGCTTCAAAAACATACACCTGATCAAAAAGGAAAATTTCCATGTGCACCAAGGGCGGATGCATACTAACGTAATAATAACCCGCATAAATTAGCAGCCCCATCAATACATGCAGCGCACCAACTAACATCTGATTTGTTTCCTTAACTTATCAATCATCTCAGCATTTTTCTTCACAAACATCCATCCTTTACTCAGTAAGTACTGCCTGATTCGTTCAGACTTTACCCACAGCTGAACGGAGCGATTATATTTTAACCACCGATTGAGCGCAACTGCCTGCTGCATACTCTCCAAACAAACATCTCTCACAAAACCTGACTGAACCGCACCCAATAAATCAGGATGCTCATGCCAAGGCTCTATATCGTATATCTCAATCGACTCTACACAAAATTTATCAAAAACTTGGGCATTTACCACCGTTCTCCCTCGATACCAAATCCCCTTGCCAGATACATGAGAAAGCTCATTTATTATACCACCAACTCCCAGTTCAGAATTTTGACGAATATCCACAAGAGGGCAGTTGCTTTTAAGCACACGGGCACAACTTGGGCCTGATACCAAACAAATTGCCTTAAAAAACACAGGCCACTGACTGGAGACGATACTGGCCGCATGTAATGAGGTAAAAATAAAAAAATCAGCTTTGCGAACAAGGGGGGTCTGCATTATCCGATCCGCATACGGCAAACACAAAATTGTTTGCGTGGAACAATCATACCTTTGTGGGGAAAGAAGCCATGAAGAAAACAAAACAACAGCCATCTTCAGCTCCCCATTTTTCTTACCATTATACTATACTAATTTCGGAGGCTTATATGCAAATAAATCCAATTCATTTTATGCAGGATATTCCACCTGGGGTGGCACAGATTAAACAGCACTTTCAAACTTTACAAAAAAAGCAAAAATCACTATCTAATTATCCTAAAACCATTCTCAAACTTCGGGAGTTTAAAGAAGCCTACCCATTGATTCCACGTTACATCTCAAAATATGCAACCAATGAAACAATAACACATAACAATAAACCGGTTTATGTTCGATATTTCAATCAATCTGAAAAAGCACAAAAACTTATTATTTTCTTCCCAGGCGGTAATTTCTGCTTTAATCAGCAATACGATTATGATCTGCTATGTGAAGCTCTAATTAATGATAATACACAATTGCTAGTTATGCCTCCTGTTTTGGCGCCTGAAAACATTTTCCCATCAGCACATGAAAAATCTTTAGAATTGGTAACACATGTCATACAAAACCGAGAAAAATATATGCCTGGAAATGAAGTGCTATTAGTTGCTACGGGCTCTGGTTGTCATATTGCAAATTGGGTATACCAACGACTGCCAAACCGAAGCACAATTAAAAAAATTGTACTCATCGATGGCCTGTATCAAATCAACACACTGGCCTTGCTTAAAAATCAAAATGCTGAATCCCTTTCAAGCACCCTCGGCTGCTATTTTGTTGACCATATCCATAATGATCCTACAATCAACCAAATCCAGTTTTTCAATCCCTATCATCACCCTGTTTTATTTGTCAGTGGCTCTGATCATCCGCTTTGCAGTGAAACAGTCCAAATGGCATCAGTCAGTGCATTTAATTGTAAAAAAATTGATATGCTCACTGTGCCAGGTGCAATTGATGAATTCTTGATGTATGATGGAATCCAGCAGAGGGAGGCCCTTCAACTGATTAGCAGCTGGATAAATTCTTAATGAAATCAAACAATGAAAAGCAAATCTGGTTTTCAAAAGCCATAGACCCTTTGACCCAAAGACCATTAAATCAAGTGGCGTCGCTGGCTGACGATGGCACAATACTTTGGCACTATCCACTGATGCATCAAAAAAAAACCACAGAAGATCAGTTAAATCTTACTAGCCCTTTTCCAATTAAAATTAAATATCAAATTCTGGCAAAAAAACCGCAATCCTCAAACCTTCAAAAACCTGCTGAAATCAAAAATATTATTGCAATCTATTCGGCAAAAGGCGGGGTTGGAAAATCCACGATGACATTTCACATTGCCAAAGCTCTTGCAAATCATGGGTTAAAAGTTGGTATTTTAGACGCAGACATATATGGCCCCAACCAATGTGAACTGTTTAATGAGTATAGTGCACCAAAGGTAGTCGACCATCATTTTATCCCCAAATATACCCAAAATATTCACTGGCTATCAATGGGTTTACTTACAGATGACAAATCTGCTCCCATGATCTGGCGCGGCCCGATGGCATCTAAAGCATTAAAACAACTTCTCATGCAAAGTCAATGGCCTGATCTTGACTACTTATTAATTGATATGCCACCTGCCACAGGTGATATTCAACTGACCATGATGAATGAAATTGCCATTACAAGCAGTATTATTATATCAACACCATCTGCCTCATCTTACAAAGATGCAGAAAAAGGGCTCAATATGATGCAAAAACTCAATATTGATGTGCATGGCTGGATTGACAATATGACCCATATTCATTGTGATCATTGTCAGGTGCCCATATCCCTCAGACAAGCCAAGGCCCCTGCCTCCTTTCAAACCATTTCCACACATGTTGACATTCCTTTAATGCTACCAGAGCAGCATGATTTTCAAGCATTACTTTCCCCCTTCCTTCTCTCATTTTTTTCTGAGGTTGCAAAAAAACCAACTGATCGCAGTGGTAAAATTCCTAAAATTATTGTTGAATAAAAAGAGTATTAAAGGAGATTGAAATGGCTTTAAAAGAAGACCGCTGGATTAGAAAAATGGCATTAGAGCATGATATGATCAGTCCGTTCGTTGATCGGCAAATTAGCAAATTTTCAGAAAAAAAGATCATTTCCTATGGTTTATCAAGCTATGGTTATGATGTTCGTTGCACTGATGAATTTAAAATCTTTACCAATGCTTTAGCAGGAAATGGGGTCGTTGATCCAAAAGCTTTTTCCAACGACTGTTTTATCTCCGTCAAAAAAGATATTTGCATTATCCCTCCTAATTCATTTGTGCTGACAAGAACATTGGAGTATTTCAAAATACCTCGAGACGTACTGGTCATTTGTCTTGGAAAATCAACCTATGCCCGTTGTGGTATTATTGTAAATGTCACTCCACTTGAACCAGAGTGGGAAGGTCACATTACACTTGAATTTTCAAATACAACAAACTTACCTGCCTATCTGTATGCTGGCGAGGGGGTTGCACAACTTGTTTTTCTTCAAGCGAATGAAGCCTGCGAGGTGTCATATAAAGATAGACTGGGGAAATATATGGGCCAGCTTGGCATTACTGACCCTGTGGTTTAAGCATCTTGAAAAAGGGCTCTAGCTACTTTGGGCTGATCCTTCAATGGGTAGTTTAAACGATTTTTATCAACGCGTTGACGCAATAATTTACCTGGTTTGAAATGAGGCCTGAATTTTGAGGGAGTAGCAACTTTTTTCCCTGTTCGAGGATTATGTGCTCGTCGTGCTTGACGATACCGAACGGAAAAAGTACCAAAGCCCCGTACTTCGATCCGACCACCAGCGGCTAATGTTTTGCTCATCTCATCCAAAATAAAATTAACAGCAAACTCTATATCTTGAGGGGCCAAATGATCCAGTTTATAACCCAAGGACAATATCAGTTCAGATTTAACCATAGCTAACTCTCTATAATTTTTCGATAAACAATTTGCATATGTTTCAATGCATTATAAGACAATTTAACATCCAGAATACAAATGTCAACGCCATTTAGAACAAAAAATGGTCTTTCATCTAAAACTTAGGCATAATGATTACAAGAATATTGCCAAACGACCATGAATTACTTACTTAGCCTTTATTTTACAATTTTAATTTCCTGCTATGTCGCTGCGTCTCCACTATATGAAGCAAATATTAAAATGCCTGACAAAAGTGATCACGCCTGGAGAAATGGCTTACAATCGATTGCTTGCCAGGTATTTATTAAAGTCAGTGGGAAAACCAATGTCTGTCAAATTATCCCTATTAATGCCGAACTCAAAGACATTGAGGAAAAGATAAGTCAATTTCACTATCATCATCAAGATGAATCTCTATGGCTAACAATCGCATTTGACCCTGGGTTTATTGATCAAACACTGCACAAATACCACCAACCTATCTGGAAAACAGCCAGACCAAAGACATTGTTGTGGCTTGTTTTAGAGAAAGATCATCAAAATATGCGCAGCTATGAACAGATCATTAGAAATGAATCTCATCTTCGCGGCATTGAAGTCTCCACACCCATTTATGATTTTGAAGACACTCAAGGCCTGCAAGCATCAACCCCTGATCTAATTAATGTTATAAAAACAAGATCGCAAAAATACCATACCTCAAATCTAATAATCGGTATCGAAAATAACGATCATATTCAGTGGCATTTGCTCAGTGAAGACAATCATATTGAGTGGACCGCGCCCAGTAAAAACATGAGCTCAGCCATTGCAAATATCATCGAACATACCGCAGACTTTTACGCAGAAGAAAATGCCGATTATGATGTCAATCACGGACATGATGCATTATTTATCGAGATTTATGATGTTTATACCTATACCGATTACATCAAAGCATTGACAAAACTAAAAACAATCCCTGATATCCAGGAAATAGAGACTGTAGAGTTTCATGATCACCATCTGCTTATTCATTTAACAGTCAAAAATGGTGTAAGCGCCTTTGCCTCACATCTTGAGAAAATTAATCACTTCGCCCTTAATACTGGAAGCAATTATTTTGATCGATCAAATATGAGCTACCAATGGATCAATGACCTAAAGCAGTCCTAACCATGAACCAAAAGCACTTTTGGCTTAAAGAACCCATCGATCCCTATTTTGAATCATTTTATGATCCGCAGAACAAACTAATTCCCCGGATCCAAACATGGCTGGAACAAAAGTCACATTTTCATCTTCACATTCAAGGCCCCCATCTATCTGGAAAAACTCACCTACTTTATGCTTGTATGCAAAAAAAAACATCTGTATTTTTTTGTAGCATGGATAATATCCAATGGTCAGATATCAGCACTCACCAAAACAAAGATCTTTGCGTCATTGATGATATTGATCAACTCTTGCCTCATGCCATTAGCCCTGAGCAATTTATTGATCTTTACAATGAGCGACTAAATACAGGCAAAAAACTCATCACCACAGCATCTGATCAATCCATTTTAACCAGTCGAGATGATTTAAAATCACGCTTCCAATCCGCAATTTGGCATGACTGTTATCATTCGTTTTCACCTGGAGAGCTAGAAAAACTTCACCTATTTATTGCCAAGCGATTTGACTATAATCTTGATAAGAACGTTACACTCAAATTAGCCACATTATTTCCAAAAGATGTAACCACACAAATCAAGTTATTATTTGATTTTCTAGATTTCCTACAAACATACCGAAAAAAGCCCAACGCTCAATCTTTTGCTTTATTTTCCAAAAAATGGTTAAAAATATAACAAGCCACCTCCGCTGTTTTCTGGGCATCATACAGTGCCCCATGAGCCTGCGCCTGATCAAAATCAATTTTTGCCTTCTTCAGAATCTTGGATAAAACAGTCTCATGAAACATCAAAACACCAAGCGTGGCTGTATCAATCACACAAAAATGATGAATTGGAAGTTCAATGCCTGTCCTTTCTTGACATGCCAGCAGGAAATTCAAATCGAAATGAATATTGTGGCCAACTAAAATGGCCCTTTTTGCACCCACCTCCCTAATCCGTTGGTGAAGAAAATCTTGAAACTTCTCCATCATTACTCTTTCCTCAATCGCAAAACGCAACGGATGATCTGGAATAATGCCATTGACTTTCATTGCCTTTTCATTATACATCGCACCTTCAAAACCAATGACATGCTGATGAAAAGCTGGTCCAACAACCAGCTGATTCTGATCCAGATCCAAATGAAAAGCTGCTATTTCTAATAAAGCATTTTGAGCGGGATTAACGCCTGACATTTCGCAATCAAGCACAACAGGCAAGAACCCATTAAATATTTTCTTAATCTTTCTCAATCTACGGCCCCTTTTTTAACAATGATTTCATGCATCTATAATTTGACACATTTAACAGAAATGCTTATTGACAAATTTCATTGGGATCATGAAACTATAAATTATTAGTAATGGAAAACATTCATGCATGCAACAATCTCTCATTTTAGTTTACATGAGGCCAATCAAGCAGTAAATAATATTCGTCAACGTGTCGCAAGAATCTATCAAATGAATTCTCTATTAAAAATACAATTACGCAGCATGCATATAAAAAAACATGATGATATTTCCTTCGTTGATTTGCACAAAGAAATGACCATTGATAGTGCAAGCAGTATTAAAATACTGCTGCGTTGCGTAGAAGATAACCTTTCCACAATCAAGCAATCTGGCTGTAAATTGGTTTCATTAGAAAACGGTGTTTTTCAATGGCCCACCATCATCAATAACTGCCCTGCATTTTACAGATGGCAAGTTGGACAAGAGAGCATCATGGAATGGTATGACCCTCAAAACAAAAAAACATTTTCAATTAATGAAATCAACGAACCCAGTGCTGAACTTGAGCCCCTTTGGCAATAAAAACATGATCGGGCCGTCTTTTGGCAAATAAACCTGAATCTAAAACCCCTGGAATATGATTTAACCTCTCCTCAAGCGCCACTGGTTCAGCGTAAGAGAACCCATAAACATCAATAATATCATGACCCTGATCTGTTTTACTCCCAAATCGATAGCTTGGAATTGCGCCCATTGCACGAATCTGACGGGCACAAAAACTTCTGGCAGATTGAATCACTTCAACAGGACATGGTATATCTTGAAGATTCTGATGATATTTGCTTTCATCTGCAATGACCACAAATACTCTTGCCATGTTTGCCAGTAATTTTTCTTGAGTCATTGCCCCACCAGCCCCCTTTATTAGCAGAAAATCATCTGTGACTGCATCTGTTCCATCAATATAAATATCAAGATATGAAACATCATTGGCACTAACCACCTCAAAACCTTTCTTTTTCATCACACTGGTTGTTCGCTCAGAACTGGATACATAAGTACATGAGCGATTATCCAACAATGAAACAAAAGCCTCAACAGTACTGCCAGTCCCTATGCCAATAATCGTGTTTGATTGAATCATCTCAAAACAAGCTTTCGCTACCATTGTTTTTTGCTCAAGCATTTTTTACCTCAAATCTCTTCCCGGATTCAATATCCATAGCCATCAGCGAGCCACCCCATACACAGCCACCATCCATAGAATGCAACAAATCAGTATGAACCTGGCCCTCAAGCGATGCCCAGTGCCCAAAATAAATCACAGGAGCGTTTGTTATTTTCTCATACCAAGGCACTTTATCTTTCACGTTGATTGGTGCCTGGCTTTCACTAAAATCAAGTAACCCATCCCCATTTAAATATCTCATCCGTGTAAACACATTAAGCACAAACCTAAAGCGCTCCACACCAGCAAGCTGACTATCCCAACGATTTGGTAAGTTACCATACATCTGGCTTAAATATTGCTCAAACTTCAGACCTTTCAACAATGAACTTGCCTCTTCCCCCAAATGCTGAGCCTCAATCGCTGTCCATCCTGGGTATAATCCTGCGTGTACGAAAAATGCACCACGCGCCATATGTGTCAATGGCAAACAGCGCACCCACTGCATTATTTCACTGACATCTGGATGAGAAAAAATTGGTAAAAAATCAGAATTAACCCTGCTTTTTTCAGAGCGAACATAATAATCATACAGCAAATGCAAATCATGATTGCCTAAAATACAGACTGCATTCTCAAGTTTTCTTAAATACTGCAATACACCCAGTGAATTTGGTCCACGACCGACATAATCTCCCAAAAAAACAATCTGGTCCGAAGAGGAATAATTGATTTTCTCCATGAGCATCTGTAACTGATCTAGGCACCCGTGAACATCCCCTACCACATAGAGGCTCACCTCAAACCCCATGAAAGTATAAAATAATACGATATCGATAATAAGGCACCACATGGCAGCGTAATCAACCATGATGAGAAAATACTACGCACTACATTTAGATTAAGTGCACTAATTCCTCGGGCAAATCCTACACCCAGTAAAGCTCCGACCAATGTTTGTGTTGTAGACACCGGAAAACCAAAACCTGATGATAAAATCACAACAATAGCAGTAGACATTTGGGCAGAAAAACTTCTTGAGGGAGTTAGTGTTGTAATTTTAGAACCCACAGTATCCATAATGCGATAGCCATACATGGCCAAACCAAGCACTACACCAACAGATCCCAAAGTCACTATCCATATTGGGATTGGGGCTGCCTCTACAAGATGTTGCTGATGATTTAAAATATCCACAATCGCTGCCAGAGGACCAATCGCATTGGCCACATCATTTGAGCCATGAGCAAAGGCCATAGAACAAGCTGTGAAAACAGTCAGAACACCAAAAGACCGCTCAACAAAATTAAAGTGAAAGGGGTCCATCTGGTCATTATCCACGATATTCTTTATGCTCAAAAAAACAGAAACTGTTGCAACTAAAGCAATAAAAAATGAGAATAAAGTCGCCTGACTCAAGGAAATATTAAACCCCAAGGGCTTTAACCCTTGCAGCAAAGTAATTAAAACTGTCACCATCACCGAGAAAAACACGTAAATCGGTAGGCAAATAATTGCAGCTTGGTCAGGTTTTTTGCGTGCTAACACAAAAAAATAAATTGATTTAAAAAGCAAAAAGGCGCCAATAGCTGACAAAAGGGGCGTGAAAACCCAGCTCATGACCACATCAGAAGCCAGCGACCAATTAATCTGGCTTGGACCAACAGTCACCATCGCAAAGCCAACAATTGCGCCAATAATCGTATGTGTTGTTGAAACTGGCCATCCACGATACGTGGCTAAAATTAGCCACGTTGCAGAAGCAAACAAGGCGGATAACATGCCAAACACCAAAACAAAAGGATCATCCACAAAATGATGCGGACTTACAATGCCCTGACGTAAAGTTTGCGTTACCTGCCCACTGGCTGAAAAGGCCCCCAGCGCCTCAAATATTGCAGCAATCACAATAGCCTGGCGCATAGAAATTGTTTTAGACCCCACCGATGTCCCCATGGCATTTGCCACATCATTGGCCCCAATAGCCCATGACATCAGAAAGCTTGAAACAATCGCTAAAATAAATAAAAACAAATGATCCATATCAATGCGACAAAACTTGTAACAATTTCTCACCAATTCGCTGAGCCCAATCCGCAATTTCACCAAGCTGCTTGATACAGATGTACCAAAACATCACATCAATCGGCGGGTAGTCTTTCTCAATTTCAAACAAAATCCGACGAATCTGAATCTGAATTCGATCGGTCTCACCTTCAAGATTATCCAGTTGCTCAATCATCGCTTCAGCATGATGAATCACATTACCGCCAAATGCAGATTCTTGTAAATCATTAAGCTCTCCAATACTCGATTTGGCTTGATTGACAGATTGGCAGATGGCTGCAATAAATTCTAAAACCAATTCCTGTATTGGCTCTGGGAACTGCAATCTTCTTCCCAACATCAAACCAATCACATCTTTTGTTTGATTTGCCAAATTATCCTGAGTGCTAAGTAAAGATAATAAATCTGACCTGGCCACAGGCAAAAATAGATTCTTGTGCAATTTTAAACGGATTTTTTTCTTCATATGATCCGCCTGCTCTTCTAAATCTCGAACAGAGTGATAATGATTTTCAACCAACTGCCAATCTTCCTTAATAACAGCTTGATAGCATGGTTCCAATAGCAATGCACATCTGGCCACCAACTCCATATGCATCTCAATACGACGAAATGGCGACCGCGCTATAAGCCCAAATAAAGATGGCGTAATTGTCATAATCTAACTCCTTATACGCTTGCGCGAATATTCAAAACTGCCAGCCCGATGATTAAAATTAAAAATAACATTAAAACGCCAAAAACCAAAATGGATCGATTGACGTTTTCTGTGGAGAACTGATCAGGAAAACGTGAATACATCTGATAAGCAAAAAAACCAAATAATATGATCCCAATAAACGCAAAACCTTCCATCATAACGCATGCCTCTGATCCAATGAAATAACCTTAATGCTATTTGTCGCCCCTTTTTGACCGATTACATCTCCCTTAGTCATAATGACATGATCTTTCGATAAAATATATTGTTCGTCAACAAGTTTTTCCAATACACGATCAGCCAGCTCATAGTTTTTCAGTTGATTATAATCAAAGTAAACAGGCCTAACGCCTCGATAAAGTGTCATTTTACCAAGCCCTTGTAAATTACCACATACCCCAAATATTGGCATATGCACACGAAATCGAGAGATATGTAAAGCTGTTGTCCCTGATTCTGTTACAGAAACCACTGCTGAAATGTTTTTAAGAAGCGCCATTTGAGCTGCACATACTGCAATGGCAGAGGCATGCGACATTTCCCGTACTGACTCTTCTCTTTGATCTTTAAAATCACGATCCCACCATATAGAACGCTCAACAGTCAAGCACACCTTTGCCATAACATTAATCACCTCATGTGGATGTTTACCAATTGCAGTTTCAGCGGATAACATCACCGCATCACAGCCATCAATGATTGCATTGGCAACATCCGATGTTTCAGCCCGTGTTGGAGCGGTATTTATAATCATTGATTCCATCATTTGCGTCGCAATAATAACAGGTTTCATGTGAAACCTTGCTTTTTGCACAATCTGCTTTTGCACCACAGGGACCTGGGCATCACCAATCTCAAGTGCCAAATCACCTCTTGCAACCATGACGCCATCACTTGACTCAATGATTGAATCCAACTGCTCTAAGGCTTCTTTTCTTTCAATTTTTGCAATAACGCCGGCATCAGAGCCTTGCTGGTGGATCAAATGGCGAGCTTGTTCAATGTCTTGCGCATTTTTCACAAATGACAGTGCAATATAGTCAGCACCCAACTGACAACCAAATTTCAAATCCTGAATGTCCTTTTCTGTCAGTGCACTGGCTGAAAGACCACCTCCACTTACATTTATGCCCTTTGAAGAAGATAATTCACCCCCAACCACACACTCAGTGATCACAGAGGTCCCCTCAATAGCAACCACTTTGACAGAAATCAACCCGTCGTTTAATAATAAAAAGTCCCTCACTTTCACATCAAGATGCAAGCGGTCATAATCAACACTGACACCTGATTGATCACCTAAAGCTTGCCTTTTATGATCAATGATGAAACGCTGTCCCTGCTTTAGCTCAATTGAACCTGACTCAAAACGCCCGATGCGTATTTTTGGGCCCTGTAAATCAATCATAATTCCAATATACCGCCCAGATTCCTGAGCAATTGAGCGAATGCGCTCAAAAACAGCCTGATGATCTTCAGGGTCACCATGTGAAAAGTTCAAGCGGACCACATCCATGCCACTGGATACCATTTTTTTTAGCATGTCATAGTCACTGGACCTTGGACCAATGGTTGCAATGATCTTAGTTTTCCTCATTCTTACTCTCCTGAAATGGAAAATGGCCTTTTTCCCAATAATATAAAAATGCCCCACCACCCGTGCTCTTATGCGCAAAGTTAGCATTTTCATCAACAACTGCCAAAGTGTCTCCACCAGCAATTATCACGTTTGCCTTAACATCCAATAAAAAATGTCCCAATTTTTTTGATGCATCAAACATCGGTTTTTCATAATAACCTACTGGACCATTCCAAACAATCTGGTTAACGTGACTCAACACTTTCTTCCAGGCCTCTAATGTCGCGGGTCCTACATCAAATAATGCATCTTGATCAACCTCACACACATCGCCCTGCTCATTGACTCCATCAATTGGTAAATGAACAGTCACGCCCATATCATCAGCGCGTTTTAAAATATCTTGAGCCATATGCACTGCCTTTGAATCATACATGGATCGTGACATATCCACTCCCCTGGCTGCCAAAAAGGTATGTCCAACAATTCCCCCTAGGAATAAATGGTCTGTTTTCCCTACCAGCTGCCGCAAAAGACCTATCTTGGTTTCTGTTTTGGACCCGCCTAAAATCACTGCATATGGTGCCTGGGATTGATAAAGCGCAGCTACAACAGTTAGCTCTTTTTTAAACAATTCCCCAAAAGAAAATGATTTTGCAAATTTAAAGATCTGATCTGTTGAGGCATGTGCACGATGTGCAGTGGCAAATGCATCAAAAACAAAATGATCAACACCTTCTAACAATGATTTTGCGAACACAGCATCATTTTTATCTTCCTCTTCGAAAAATCGAATATTCTCAGCCACGCTCAAAGATGATGAAAGCGCAGCATTTGGCCATGATATTAAAGGAACCTCTGCCTGCAAATAATGGGTTAAATAATCCGCAACCGGCTTCATCGTGAATGTTTGATCTTTGCCTTTAGGGCGCCCTAAATGACTGAGCAAAACCACATGCTTGGCCTGATTTTGCCAATGATTAATCTCTGGCAGCATCGCATGAATGCGAGTATGATCTAGAATAACACCATCATAAATAGGAACATTCAAATCACAACGGATCAGCACACAGTTATACTTTAGCATATACCATCACATCAATCATTCTATTAACAAAACCCCACTCATTGTCATACCAAGCCAGAATTTTATACAACGCCCCCACTTTCTTAATCTCAAGCCCATCCACTGTTGCTGAATAAGGTTGATGATTATAATCAATCGACACCAAAGGTTTTTCAGAATACGCCATAATGCCTTTCATTTCATTCTCACAAGCCGCTTTCAATACCTTGGCAACCTCTAAAACTGTAGGCGATTTGGCCAAACGACAGGTTAAATCTACCAGAGAAACATTGGCTGTTGGCACTCTCAAAGCATACCCATCCAAACGACCATCCAGCTCCGGAATGACAGCACCGATGGCTTTTGCGGCACCTGTTTTAGTTGGGATCATCGATAACCCTGCAGCACGTGCGCGACGCAAATCAGGATGTACAGCATCAACCAATCGCTGATCACTGGTATAAGAATGAACTGTGACCATTGAGCCATCCATAAAATCAAATGCCTTATGCAAAACATGAACAACAGGCGCCAAACAATTGGTGGTACAGGAGGCATTACTTATCACTTTATGATTTTGAATGTCTTGATGATTAACACCATAAACCACCATCACATCTGTATCTAAGCTTGGGGCTGAAAGCAACACCCGTTTCGCTCCAGCTTGAATATGTGCCTGAAGTTCTGCCTTGGTGGTAAAAAGCCCTGTGCACTCACACACATAGTCCACATCTGGCCACGTTAAATCAGATAAATTCCGTTTTGCACTAACCTTAATGGCCTGCCCATTAATCAGTAAATACTCGCCATCCACAACCACATCACCTCTAAATCGACCATGGACACTGTCAAATTCAAACAAATGGGCCATGGCATCTATAGAGGCCAAATCATTAATGTGTGTTACCTTAAGACCTGAGTCTGGGCGGTCAATCACAGCTCGTAACAGTGCCCGACCGATCCTACCAAACCCATTAATTGCTATCTTCATTCTACCTCCAGCTGATACTTTTCTAAATACTGAGTTAATCGCTCAAGGGTGATCCCTTTTGCTCGATAAATTTGCTCATAAGGCGCACTCTCACCAAAATCTTCACAGGTCATCATCCAAGCATCCGCAACCCACCGATACCAGGGCATTGAACTAGCCGCTTCAACCACAACCTTCAAACCACACTGACCTAACAATTGATCACGATAGGCCCTTGGCTGCTGATAAAGTCGATCCAAGGATGGGCATGACACGATGCGAACAGAGGCAATTGCCTCCAATGAGTGAATCCAAGAAAACACCATTGCTGCCTCAGATCCTGAAGCCAGGATCACAACCTTGGGCTGTGCATCTGTTTGATACAATACATACGCCCCCTTTTCTATCTCTACTTTATGAGAATTAATATGTTGAACCACAGGCAAATTTTGCCGACTTAAAGATAGTACATGTGGGCCTCCCGCTAAGCTCTG
This sequence comes from Gammaproteobacteria bacterium, assembly GCA_016874185.1. Taxonomy (GTDB): domain Bacteria; phylum Pseudomonadota; class Gammaproteobacteria; order Comchoanobacterales; family Comchoanobacteraceae; genus UBA1515. The sequence goes on along the minus strand of VGUW01000006.1, from coordinate 6,356 downwards.
CTCCCAAGCCACAGCAGTCTCCAATAAAGAACAAGGGCGCCATAAAGTAAGATTTGGTGTTAATCGACAAATGGCCAAGTGTTCGATAGGCTGATGCGTTGGTCCATCTTCACCCAAGCCAATCGAATCATGCGTCAGAACATAGACCACCGGCAAATTCATCATGGCCGCCATTCTCATACTACTGCGCCCATAATCCATAAAAGTCAAAAATGTACCCACAGCAGCAATCTTCCCAGCAAGGGCCAGACCATTTGCAATCCCAAACATGCCAAATTCACGCACACCGTAATAAACATATCGGCCTTGGTAATGATTGGGGCCAAAAACAGTAGCATCTTGCCATTTTGTCAAATTCGAAGCTGTTAAATCTGCCGAGCCAACAACCAAATTTGGAATGCCCTCTGCCACATGATCAAGCACCCATTTTGAAGCAGCACGCGTTGCCATGGACTGACCCGATGCCTGATCAAGCAACGCCCAAAAACCGGCAGTAAATTTCAAAGTATCTCTGGGTGCAATACAGTCCTTACCATTTCCTGCCCAACGCTGATGCATTAACTGGCGTATTTTCTCCATTTCTTGAGGCATCTCAAAAGGTTCATAGGGCCATTTTAATAATTCTCGCATTTTTCTAATTGATTCAGCACCAGCAGGCGCGCCATGAACACGACTGGTTCCTTCAAGACCTACCAAGCCTTTACCTATCGTGGTTTTAAATTGAATAAAAACTGGTTGATTGGCCTTTTCAGCTTCCTTAAAAGCACGATAAATATCAGCATAATCATGCCCATTCACATCAGTAATAACATGCCAGCCCATGGCTAAAAAACGTGATGGCACATTTTCAGTAAACCAACCCTCAACAGGACCATCAATGCTAATGGCGTTATCATCCCATATCACTATCAAATTTCTCAGTCGCCAAGTCCCAGCCAAAGAGCAAACTTCTTGACTAATACCTTCCATCAAACAACCATCGCCCACAGTACAATACACCTTGATCGATGGATTCTGCCCAATTAATGCCATGGCCATTCCCACAGCATTAGCAAGTCCCTGTCCCAGTGGACCAGTGGTGGTTTCAATCCCCTTCTCAAGCTCATACTCAGGATGCCCAGCTGTCACTGAACCTTGTTGTCGGAACTGTTTGATATCCTCCAGGGTAATCCCCATACCCGATAAATAATTGATCGCATATAGCAACATCGAACCATGACCATTGGATAAAATAAATCGATCTCGATCTGACCAAGCATGGTTAGCTGGGGCAAGCTGAATAAAATCCAACCACAAAACACTAATAATGTCTGCCATGCCAAGGGGCATCCCCGGATGACCAGATTTTGCCTTTTCAACAGCATCAACCGCTAAAAATCGCAGTCCATTCGCTAACATCGCATATATTTGACTAGTGTGCTTCATCCCAATTGTCTCCAATTCCAGCCACTGCAACCAGAGGCACTCTTAATTGTGCAACATTTTGCATAAGATTCACAATCTCTTTTGAGTAAGCCTCTACCTTCTCAGTCACCACCTCAAAAACCAGCTCATCATGTACCTGTAATATTAGTGAAATATCAGAATATTGAGCCAATAACGTCTTTTCAATATTTAACATCGCCTGTTTCATGATATCTGCAGCCATCCCTTGAACCGGAGCATTGATTGCCACCCGCTCAGCAGCCTGTCGTCGAATGGAATTTTTTTCATAAATACCATTGATATCAATTTTACGCCCAGCAGATGTCACCACATATCCCTGTGCGTGTGCTTGATCAATACATGATTGCATGAATCCCTGTATGCTTGAAAATTTTTCAAAATATTTACCGATGATTGCTTTGGCTTCTGTCATTTCAATATCTAAATTTTTAGATAATCCATAAGCGGATATGCCATAAATTAAACCAAAGTTAATTGCTTTGGCCTTCCTGCGCTGCATGTCTGTAACCTGTTTAACAGGCACGTCAAATACCGAAGAGGCTACCTGAGCATGAATATCTTGCCCACTCTTAAGTGCCAAAATCATATTTTGATCATTGGCCAAATGCGCAATCAACCGCAGCTCAATCTGGGAATAATCCACTGCTAATAACTTTTTGCCCTTCGGTGCCACAAAACAAGTACGGATTCTTCGACCCTCCTGCGTTTTTATCGGAATATTTTGCAAATTTGGATGCCGAGAAGATAACCGACCTGTGTTAGTGCCATTTTGTAAAAACTCTGCATGAACCCGACCAGTATCCTCTTTCACAGCATTGATCAACGACTGAGTGTATGTTGAGCGCAGTTTGGCATACATCCGCCATAAAAGAATATCATTGGCTATAGAATGCTCTTTTGCCAATTGGCTAAGTACAGCCTCTGAAGTGGATGCAACTCCAGTCGCTGTTTTCTCCAGAACAGGAAGCTGCATTTGTTCAAATAGAATGCCTCTTAGTTGCTTTGGAGAGTCTAAATTAAATGCATATTTTGATTGCTCAAATACGCAAGACTGAATTTGACTTTGAGCTTTCTCCCACTGCTGATCAAGCTGTTTAAGTGCTTGAGTATCCAAGGACACTCCCGCTTTTTCCATGTTGATAATCACGCTCAGAATCTGTTTTTCTTGCTGATAGATCCCAGACTGATCCCCCAGCTGACTGCACAAGTGTCCCTTAAGTTCAAACAAGACATCTGCCAACTCTGACAACCCCTGCTGTGTCATTTGACCTGATTGCCATACACTTTTGGCACTATCACTTAATGTTTTTCCAAGTGTCTGCTCTAGCCATGACTCTAATGACTCGGTTTTAACAGAAGAATGAACACAATACTGCATCAGTGTTAAATCCTCAAACTCATGCTGCATCCCAATATTTTTAAAAATTGCCTTGGCAGTCACAAATGTATACGCATGATTCTTAAAAATATCTTCAGTAAAAGCTGCCAATATTATTTGCTGAGATAAAATGACCCACTGCTGATCAAGCAATAATACAATCGCATTTTGTGGGGTAAACGACTTTTTAACCTGGGCCCATTGAGTAACTGGCCGAAGCTGGATGGGTCTTTTTTCCGATTCAATCTCACGAGCCCACTTATTAAAATCAAGCTGCCTGAACATATCAAACAAATGATGATGGTCTGGACTTTTGGCGATAAATTCTGCCCAATCATGCTCTAAAACCACATCATCTTTTAATCGAATCAAATCTTGTACCCACGGAATTTGGTCCTTCTGATTTACTAAGTTACGCCCGACAGCACCTTTAATCTCATCAGAATGCGCCAAGATATTATCCAAACTTCCATATTGGACCAGCCACTTTACAGCTGTCTTTGGACCAACTTTTTCAATGCCTGGAATATTATCACTACTATCACCAATCAAAGTCAGATAATCAAGAATCTGATCAGCGCGAATACCAAATTTATCAATCACTCCTTGTGGATCCATCTTATAATCACTCATGGTATTTAAAAGATGCACATTCTCAGTAACCAATTGTGCCAAGTCCTTGTCTCCGGTTGATACCAATACTCTCATTCCATCAACCTGCGCCTTTTTTACCAATGTAGCAATAACATCGTCAGCCTCAACTCCCGATTTGATTAAAATCGGCAGCCCCAAGTGCTGAATAATAGTGTGCAGTGGTTTTATCTGAACCCTTAAGTCCTCTGGCATGCTGGCGCGATTGGCTTTATAATCTATAAAAATTTCATGACGAAAATTCTTCCCCGGTGCATCAAATACAACAATAAAATACCGACCATTATAATCCTTCTGAAGCTTCATCAGCATATTGATCACACCATAAATGGCACCCGTAGGCTCGCCTTTGCGATTGGTCAATCCTGGAAGAGCATGGTATGCCCTAAATAAATAAGAGGAGCCATCGACAATAATGACATCATAATCTTTCAACTATTTTCTCCAATATCTCAATGTAAATAGTGCCCAAAACAACATCAGTTCCATTCTGCCAGCAACCATCGCCTCGCTAGAAATAAGCTTCACCCAATAACCGGCTTTGATCAAAGGCACAGATTGTAATAACATCCCTCCCACACATGAGACAGATGCCACGGATAGTTGTAAAGCCTGATCAACACTCAACCCAGCCATCATCAGCAAAAAGCCAAAAACCAAAAAGCTCCATAAAATAATAGCCCCCAACCCTTGTAATGATAAGCCCAATGCATCCTGCTCATCATCCGCCATTACCTGATGAGAATTAATAAAATAGAACAAACTGCGTTTAAATTGCCGATATAGATGAATGACCCGCGCAAACTTTATGCCACCGGCAGTTGAGCCCGCACAACCACCAAAACAAGCCAAGATCGTCAATAAAAAAAACCAGCTGACATTTGGCTTTAACCCAGAAACCACGACTCCGGTTGTACTTAGCATCGACATAATTTGATAGCACCACAATAAATTTATTGAAAAATCTGATCTGAACCATGTGAGTAAAAATAAAGAGCCAAAGACCAGTATGATGTAAGCCAGAAAATAACGAGACTCCCTGTCTTGAAAATAAGCCAAAAATGACTTGCGAAAGAAAAACAGATAGTGACATCGAAAACTTAAACTGCCCATTAACATAAAAAACATAGCCACGTATAAAACTGCTTCATTCTGATAATATAAAAGACCCCATTCATGCACAGAGAATCCCCCTGTTGAGATTGTTGCAAATGCCTCACATACAGCAAAAAATGGATCCATGCCACAAAGCATAAACCCAATTATACAAAAAACGGTCAACATCACATACAGCCCAGAAAAAGCTCGTGCCGAACTGCTAACCTTGGTCAAAAACTGTTTGTTACCATCTGGCCCGGTAACTTCAACATTAAAAAGCCGTGCTGCGTTTTGAAACTTTTCAGGGAAAATGGCCAGTATAAACACAATTACCCCAATGCCTCCTAGAAATTGCAAAGCTTGATGATAAAATAATACCACATGCGACATTGATGAAATGGGCAAAACCTGAATGCCTGTGGTGGTTAAACCTGACATGGCTTCAAAATAAGCATCCGCCCATCCGGTATTTGGTATTAACCAATAAAATGGTAAGGCCGCCACTGCAGAAATAATATGCCAAAACAAAAATATTTCCAAAAACCAGGCAGTACCGTGGGTAAACTCCCGTTGATGAGGAAACTTTATCAGAACCAACCCCAGTGAGCTGATAGCAACAGACAAAACTAAAAACACCCCTATCGGCTCATCCCAATACCAACAAAGTGCTGAACAAATCCATAAAATGGATGAAAATAATAATGTTGCTTTGCCCCAAAATTGAAACATATCAACGATGTTAAGACGCATAATTTCCTCTCCATCTAAACATTACGAAAAGCCACTGCCAAGGTCAATCATAAAAATATTTGCCTTAGTGAAATTTTTGATTAAAATATCCAAGACTAATATAAAGTTTTTTTATGCTAAAAATAATATCTCTCATTTTATCAGCCTGCGTTTTTGCGGACATTAACCTGAACCTTATGGTTGATAACCGATCGGATTACCCATTGAGCTTGCAATATCGAAACCAACACAGCATGTGTTCTGAAATCCCCAAAATCATCCCATCTAACAGTCAATCAAGACTTAACTTTTGCTTTCCCTCTTCCTTTTGGGACTCAGGCCTAGATGCCAGAGACTACCTTGAATTTGCCTCAGATCAGACTCGTCTAATTTTCAATGCATATGTCGACATTAAAAATAACAATTCAAATTCAACCACTCTCCGCGTTGTAAATGCAAAAATGAGCAATGTTGAAAACAAAATCACCACAATCCCATTTCTTGATGAGACATATACCCCTATCTTTATAGAAAATGCAACCTCTGAAACTGTATTTGCATTGCAAATCAATAATGCACCAAAAAAAGCTGAGCATGATTCCAGCCCCGATTTACCTGATTCAAAAACAACCGAAAAAACTATCGCTTGAATTCAAAAACTCAAAATCACCACCTAATTAAGGCTTCATGTAAAGCAATGTCAATATGGTTCTGTATTTGCTTTGATCCAGTTGGATTTTTCTTGCCATATTTGATTCAGTGCTCGATAAACATCACTGCGACGCTCTGGACTTTTAAGAAGATCCGTTCGGTCTTGCACATGAATCACAATTTTACCCAAACGTCCCAAAAATAAGTTAATGAGTGAAGGAGGATACTGCCCGGGATAGAAGATCGTCACATCAAAAATTTGATCATAGGCATCTTTGACTAAAAACACACCATCCACATGCGGATTTAACAACCCAGCATATCGCGAACGGGCAGCTTTTTCTTGATTATAACGAGTGCCTTCTGGAAAAATAACCAACGGCTTCACCCACGGGTCCTTCAA
>VGUW01000005.1 GCA_016874185.1 Gammaproteobacteria bacterium | reverse complement strand
TGTTTAGCGCCAGGATCTGCTCATCAGACAGAATAAGGTCATCATCACCGAGAATACTGGGTGTGTTTTGATTCAAAGGTTGGCTCAGTTGTACTAGTTTTTTTGCAATAAAAAGTTCTTTGAGGTAAGAGGTGCGTAAATAGATTTTGTCATGATCACTGATTAATATTTTTCTGTCATATAATTCCTGTAGGATTGGATCGACCAGGGCTGGTTGAATGCTAAGTTTTTTTTCAAGTGTATCTTTAATTTGAAGTGCACTTAAAAAACAATGACCAAAGTTCTTTGCCTGAGAAAATGCATCAAGAATCCCAGCTTCAATACGTTTTGGTGATTTTGGATTGATGCCAAGTGACAGGGCAAATTTATCAGCACTTAAAAAGCCAAAGCCAGGTAAATCATGAATGAGCTGATAAGGGTTTGATTGAATGATATCATTCGTGTTTTGACCATACTTTTGGTATAAGCGCATTGCCCTGGTTTGCCCAATTCCATGGGCATGCAAAAAGACCATGGTGTTTTGCAAGTATTTTTTGTCTTGGAGTGCTTTTAACAGGTCTTTGGCTCTGGCTTTTTGGATATGGGGGACTTCAAAAATTCGCTCGGGATTTGCCTCTAAAATGCTTAATGTGTCCTCACCAAATGTGTTGGTAATGGCTGTTGCTGTTTTTTCTCCAATTCCTTTAATAAGATCTGAGGATAGGTATTTGATAATCGCCTGTTTGGAGCTGGGGCCTAAATTATCAATGCTTTTGGCATCCAGCTGCTGGCCAAAAACCGGGTGATTAACCAGGTTGCCTTTTGCGATAATTTGGCAGCCGGGTGCTAAATGGAATGTTTTGCCCTTGATCGTTTGCGGGCCATTTTTAGTTTGAATTTTAAAGATGTAGAATTGTGATTCAGAATTATGGTACTGAACGGATATTACTTGTCCTGACAGGGTGCTGGTTGAATCAGTCATTTTGCTATCTTTCGTAAAAAAGACATTATAGCTGTGGAAATATTCGATGGCTAGCTCTGGGCTCTAAGTTTGATTCACGGCGGGTAGCGATTGCTGCATTGGCGCTGGGTGTTAAAAGCTCAGATGGAATTGGGCTGTGGAAAATGGCTGGGCTGGTCTGTTGCCTATTATATTCCATGGCAAGATAAATGATCGAAAGCACGGCAAGCATGGTATATGGGAAAAGTGCAATAATAGCAGCTGCTATCATCCAGGTGAAGGGTGACTGATGCCATTCTACGCTTTTAATAGAGTGCTCATGAATTTTAGTGTGAATCGGTTTGTAAGCTAAGTTTGCTTTGAGTGCTGGGTGGGTCCATTTTTCTAAGTAAGATCCTGCCAAATCGTCTTTTTCAGTTATTTGGAGCTTAAGTTCAATCAGCGGAACGGGTAGAAAGTGAAGTTTTGACAGCAGTGCTTTTTTATAATGGGGATCTAATTCACACAAATGGTTCAGGTCTGGCTTGGGCATGGCCATCATTTCAGAAAGAATGCTTGATGGATCTTGAGAGGGGTCAATGATTTTCCAAGATTGATTGTCATAATAGAAATAAGTCAAGCTCGTAGAATTGATCATGGCATAGCTTTTTACAACCACGGTTAATGCATGGTTGCTTAAAACGATATAAGAGGCATAAGACAATTGAGCAATGATATCATTACCTGCCATGCAAAGCTCACTTAATGGCGCCAATAGGTTTTGTGGCCCTTTGTGGAATATGGTTCTGGCAAGAGCATCACAGGGGTCAAGTTCTGCATAATTTGCTGTAAAATTGACACAAGATTCAAGCAGTTGTTCATTCTCTTCTTTTGTACTTTCCTGACTATGCTGGTGTTGAGTGGCTACAATAAACCTGGCTTTTAGAAAAGTCAGTTGATCTATATCACTGGTGATTGTGGGTATTTCATATAAAATGATATAAGTAATATCTAAAGAAGTCGGTTTTTGTATTCCCGCTGTTTCATCCGAGAATACAAAATAGGATTGAAAAAATAGATCTTTTGAATTTTGAGTGGCATGTTTTTTATAGTATTTTCCGTCTTTTAGCTCAAGTTGCCCTCTAAATGCCATCAAATAATGGGTGCCTTTTGGGTTTAAAACACGAATGGTGCGACGACAAAAGTCATTCATAAAATGCTGAATGCCCTGATCCTCTGGAAGATCTAGCCAGCTCAGTAACTTGGGTCGATCAGATGCTGTCAGGAAGTATAAGTTAGGCTTGTTTCTCATGAGGCGAAAATATTCCAAATCATTTCTATTTTAGCGCACAACCCTCGTTCTTGCCAAGCCAGGGAAACTTGATTATTATTTAAGCAATGAAATGAGGAATAAATATGACCCCAATTAAAGTGGTAGTCACTGGTGCAGCTGGTCAGATTGGTTATCAAATATTATTTAGATTAGCCCAGGGTGAAGTATTTGGTCCAAATCAGCCCATTATTCTTCAACTTTTAGAGCTTGAGCAGGCAATGGGTGCGCTTCAAGGTGTTGTGATGGAGCTACAAGATTGTGCATTTCCATTGCTTCAGGGTGTGGTATATACCTCTGACTTGAAAACAGCTTTTGATGGTGCAAATTATGCCTTCCTGGTTGGGTCAGTGCCAAGAAAGGCAGGTATGGAGCGTTCGGATTTGCTGGCCATTAATGCAAGTATCTTTATTGATCAGGGTCGTGCTCTAAATCAATATGCCTCAGATGATGTGCGCACCCTGGTTGTTGGCAATCCTTGTAATACCAATTGTATGATCGCATCAGCCACTGCATCGGATATTCCAAAAGAGCAGTTTTTCGCAATGACCATGCTGGATGAAAAGCGCGCCAGAAGTCAATTGGCAGAAAGGTTAAATGTTCATCATCGGGACATTGAATGTATCATTTATGGCAACCATTCATCAACATTATTTCCTGATTATTGGCACAGTACTTATAAAGGGAAGTTGGTGGTGGACTTGGTCAATGATCCAGCTTGGCTTGAGGGTGCCTTTATTGAGAATGTTCAACAGCGCGGAGCGAAGATCATACAGGCCAGAGGGGCTTCTTCTGCAGGATCAGCTGCAAATGCTGCTTTAGATACCATGCGATTGATTGTGAATGGCTCAGATACTCCATTTTCGGTTGCAATACATGCCAATGGACAGTATGGTGCAACAAAAGGTTTGTTTTTTTCCATGCCCTGTCTGTCTAAAAATGGCATCTTAACACCAATTGATCATATTGTTCATAATGCCATGGCCAGGAAGCGCATTGAAATCACAATTGCAGAACTTGAATCAGAGCGTAATATAGTGATTTCACGCGGTTTCATGAATGCTTGAGACCTCATGGTTTGATCCTGTAGCGTTTTATATCGGTCCTTTTGCTATTCGCTGGTATGGTTTGGCCTATGTATCAGGATTTATAGCTGCATTTTTCTTTGCAAAGCGTTATTATTTTCCAGCGCATCAAATCTCGCATCAACTGTTGGACCCGTTCATGAGCAGCATGATCATTTCTGTGATTGTGGGAGGGCGTCTGGGTCATATTCTTTTTTATAATTTGTATCAGGCGATTGAAGATCCCATGGTGATTTTTAAAATCTGGCAGGGGGGCATGTCTTTTCATGGGGCGTTGATTGGCTTGACTATCGGCCTTTTTATTTTCTCATCTTATCATCGCCTTTCATTCTGGGTATTGTCGGATTTTGTTTGTTTGGTAGCTCCCTGTGGGATATTTTTTGGTCGTCTTGCAAATTTTATCAATGGTGAGCTTGTGGGTCGAGTGACTGATGCATGGTGGGCTGTGGTTTTTCCGATGGTTGATCAATTGCCCAGACATCCATCACAACTGTATGAGGCGCTATTTGAGGGGGTTTTTCTGGGTCTTTTGATGTGGCGCTTGTTTCGAAAAACTTACGCGCCAGGGTTTATTTCAGGGTTTTTTTTATGTGCATATGCAGTGATTAGATTTTGTATGGAATTTTTTAGGATGCCTGAATGCCCATATGGTTGTTACTTCGGACTTGATATGGGCCAGATGCTGAGCATTGTTATGTTTATGACTGGTCTGATGATATTACTGAGAAAAACCCAGTATCAGCAGCATTGAGAAAAAGATCCCAAAGAAATTATAATGGTTCCACCCATGGGAGCATGATTGATGGTGCTGAGTTTGATTACAAAAAACAATCAAAAATAGCAGGCTTGATGCTGTGATTAAGTCACAATAAGCTTCGGTATTCTCTAGGAAGATTAGGTCTTTTAGTGAAATGCCATAATAGAAGCTAATAATGACTATGACAGCGTTTAAGATAATGAAAAAAGAGGTGAAAAAAACTTCCTTGGAGATTTGCTGTAATTGGTTACTGAGGCAGAAACTTTCAATGGCTTTATGAATGAGCAAAGATGTCAAAATTAATGTGAAGTTAAGCATGCTAAAGCTGCTGCCGATTGCGATCCCCTCAACAAATGAATGAAAAAGAAACATGATTGCTGTGCCATAAGTTATGACGTTTTGGAATTTCTTTAAGAATTTCCCCAAAAGTAAAGCACCAATCGCTGGAATGATTAGGTAAAACGCAAGCATGTTCAGCGGCTCAGACCAATGCTTAAAAACATGGGGTATGAGTCCAAATAGCAATAATCCAATCAGCATGCCATCGGATAAATTGTTTAAATTTCGTCTAAATATATGCGATTTGCTAACGCCTTGATTGGAGATGCCAAGGAATCCAAAAATGATTGATTGCGAAAAAAGTAATATACCGATCCAATAGTGACTCATAATGCATCTAGATTTAAATTCGCTATTATATCATCTTAATGCTTTAAAATAAAGTTTAAAGTGAACACAATCAGGCAGAAAACATTGTTTTTTTTCAATTCGTTAATCGATATTTCTTGTCGATGCTTGCCAAATAGATGCGATAAAATTGAAACCGTGCAGAGTATTTGAATATAATTGAATGTTGTTGCATAAAACAACGTCAATGCAGCTGTAAAAATCACGCCGTTTTCAAATTTTTTAGTGCCAAAAGCACTTTTAAACACCATATAAAATAAATAAGATGAGAACAGAGTTGATAGCAATTGAATATTGAGGTTAAGAAATTCAATCATCAGTGCTAGGCTAAGAAAAATTAAGCCTGAAACAAGAAGCGCTCTTAAGCGATCTTGCTTGGAGTAGGACTTTAGAATTAGATTTTCAAAGTAAATAAGGGCCTGTCCTGAGCCTAGGCAGGCGACAATTAGGTTATTGAATACCTGGGTTTTTCGAGCAGTCTCAATCTCACTGGGCTCAAGGTTAAGCACGGGGGTTAATGCCATCATGCATGTGCTGATATCGATCAGCATGATGGAAAACAAAAATAAAGCTGTGTTTACGATCATCAGTGGATGTGTGAATATGCCTTGTATATCAAAGGTAAGCTTATTAAATGGCAACTGGATGCTGTGGTCAGTCATGCTTGATGTTAAAGCAGTGAGTGTAATAAATACAAAAAATGGCCCATAATGTTGATGTCGTCTGTCAAATATGATTAAAACAGCCAGGGCAACGGCGCTCAGCATACCCTCATGCAGGGTGAGGGCTTTGAAATTATGTACGCATGAATATAGCAGTAAGGCACTAAAACAACAGGCTGTGGTAGTACCTGGCTGGTAGATTAGGTAAGACCTCATCCAGTCTATCCATGATTTAAAATTAATGATGATAAAGCAAAAAGCACAGGTAAGAAACACCAATGAGTAATCACTGGCCTGGATAGGATGTGTGGTTGAGCTTTGATTGAGGTACAGCCAAGGAGCGATGCCAATACCAATAAGTAAAGGAACCTTCATCAGGTAGCAAATAATGCTTAGACTGCCTTGAATTAATAAAAGATCAGAAGTGGATAAGCCATGATTTGGAATCAATGCTTTGATGGCAAATACCGTGAAGAAGCTGCAGGAAAAAAGGTTGGCTCCTGCTATAATCGAAGATGGAAAATTAAACTTTTGCATACTTGATATAGTAAGGATTTTTTTCTGAAATACAAACAAGATATTTACTGGGTACATGGTCTTGGTGAGCAGCAATGCCCAATTGGATTTGAGGGCCGCTGCATTCACTATCAGATTGATCAAGATGGTTCTTGGGAAAAGTTATCTGATCAGATTCAAGAACAGTTGCTTAACTTGCCATTTAATAGCTCTTTGGTTGCCTATAGCTTAGGTGGATTGCTATTGCTTGATCAACTGATTAAAGTTCCAAAGTTACAGCAACATTTGGGGGATATTGAATGCCGTGGTGTGCCAATGAAAGGAAGTCATTTGGCAACATTTTCGCAGACATGGCTGGGGGGATTGATCAATTTTTGTTTAGGGGTGTCTGAAATAAGCCATGGATTCCCAGAGTTAATGAATTCACTGGGTGCCTTTTCAGCACCATGTATGAAATTGTGTGAATCAGTAGGGCTACTGAGCAATATTCATCGCATAAAATGGTATTGTGGGCTTGGTAGGGATGCTGAAAATTACCTATGTTTGGGTGATGGTGATGGCGCAGTTGACGGTTTTATGGCGCATCCAGAAATATGTTATATGAATCCATTAAGGCCTGAGTTGATAAAAAGCAGCAGATTTAATATTCAATTTGATGCTCAAGCAGACCATCAAATGATTCGGCATACTAAAAATGTAACCAATGTGTTAGATGGCTATCAAAGTTGGGCCTTCCCTTGTCAGAAAATCCATTCATTGAGATTTTCTAAGTCTTGGCTAAGTTTTAATTCTTCAGAAATGATGACAATTAAGGTTAATCAGGATTATTTTGAGGTGATTCATATACCAACCACCGTCATTAAAAGTGACTTACATCTTGGATTTAAACAAGGTGGCCAAATTCTGGTTCACCAATCTTTAATGCAAATGATCCCAGTGCGACCTACCATGGTGATATGGGCTTTTGATTGATTTTTTAGGTTGAGGCTTTTTTTCTTCACATCCAAAAGGAATTAGGATGCGCTTAAGCCAACATTTAATTGGGCTGTGGCTAGCTTAGCCTAGCTTTCTGGCATCCTCTTCACTGACTGGCTGGATTAAGGGGATTTTAGAGTGCTCAAGTTTATCCAGCATCTTAAGCATTTCTGTGTAGATTTCGTTCAGCGCTTTTGTGTGAAGATCTGAAATTACGATTCCTTGAATTCTTAGTTCAGCGTGTAGGGGCTTTAATTTAATTTCACTGATTTTGTGCACTGATTTTGCAAACTTTTTGATTTCATTGGCACTGAGTTGATCGGTATTGAGTGATTTTGCTTTGAATTCTCTGATAGCAATCAGGAGTAAAAGCGTTGTCTGGATGTTGAAGAATTTATAGATTGGGTCATCGCCAAAAGATAATTCGTACATAAGCCAGCTCACATCTTTATCTCGAGGGGCTAAAGAGTAGTAGTCGGCGATATAAATTAAATTCTCAACCATGGTGCAGTTAAAGATTGAGTTCGTTTCATCAATGGTGATTTTGAACTCAGTATTGGCAGTAACTTCCAAGCATATTTCGGTGATTAATTTTTTTAAAGCCTTTCTGCTTTCCATCATCCAGTTATATCGGTCATAGGCATTCCTGTGACAGGTGTTGAGGAAATCAATTAAAGCAGTTTGGGCTTTTTGTTGATAGGTATTTGCGATACTGTCGGCCTCTTCCGCATATTTCTGAATGAGCTGGGTTGTTATTTCTTGCTGGCTCTTTTCCATTTTTTTAATTTCTTCGTAGTTGATTTGAGTAAAATAATGATGGATGTTTCGATAAACGGCATCCAATGACCAGCGACATGATGCAGCACTGGTCAGTCCATTTGATTCTGCAATCACTTTCCAGGCTGTATAAAGGTCAAATGAAATGGGTTCCTGGTTGCTGTCGTTAAGCTCACCATTTTTTACTTTTTGTAAAATAATATGGTGCAGCTTAAGGGAGTAATTACTATGCAGGAGGTGTCCTACTAAGGTAGCTAGATTTTGGTTAAGTGAGCAGGACAAGAAATTATAGGAATTCAATTGCTGCATAATATTATTTATCCATATTATCATCTTAATTATAGCAGAATGAAAAATTTTAATGATGTTGTTGTAAGAAATGGTGGACATGATCAAGTTGGGGGAATTTGCTTTGGCAAAGTGAAATTGATTTAGGTCCATGGATGCGAACAGAGATATTTTGCATAAGAACTTTGGCGATTGAATGAGGAATCAGTGTGTGTGTGCGATAATTTATTACCCATTTTTGCTCCTTTTCTTCAATGGAGCAAATGCCAAATTGGTAGCACTGAATTTGCATTCGATGATTGGTTAGGAGTGTTTTGGTGCTGGAAGGAATCATGCCGCAACGATCTATGATTTGTCGCTCAATATCATCAATATGAGAGGGGTTTTCTGCTGAAGATAGAAGACGATAAAGCTTGATGCGCTCATTAAAATCTTGAAATAATTTTTTTTCAATTGCGCCTGGCTCATGGGTATTGATTTGGCATCTTTCAGATTTTCTCACATGGTTTTCTGAATGCAGCGCTTCATTGAGTAAGTCAATATAAGTTCCATAGCCAATATCTCGGATATGTCCGCTTTGTTTTTCTCCCAATATTTCTCCGATACCTCTTAGCTCCATGTCCTGAGTGGCCAATCGATAGCCATCACCAAGACTTTGGTTATTAACAATCGCCTGCAGTCTTTTTTGTGCCTCTGGGGTGATTTGTTCAAATTCATCAATCAGCAAATAAGCGTATGCAGCATGTGAAGAGCGACCAACGCGTCCTCGCAGTTGATGGAGCTGGGCTGTACCAAATAAATCTGCTCGCTCGATAATTAATGTATTGGCATTTGGGATATCGATACCAGATTCAATAATCGCTGTGCTTAGTAGAACATCATATTCACCTTGGGTGAATTTTTGCATGTGACGTTTAATTTGGTCACTGGGCATTTGGCCATGGATCATCCCAAACCTAAGTGTTGGCATTTGTTTTTCTAAAAATTTCAGTCTGCTCTCTAATGGCGCAATTCGATTCAGAACATAAAATACCTGGCCTTGTCGATGGGTTTCGCGCAATATGGCATTTTGTATAATCGCGGTTGAAAATGGGTGAAGCTCTGTATTTACTGCAAATCGTTTTGGCGGTGGTGTGGTCATTAATAGCAGTTTAAGCATACTGCCAAAGGCCATACCCAGTGATCTTGGTATCGGTGTTGCAGAGACATTCATGAAGTTTGCATTTGGGAACTTCTGCATGAAGTGATTTTTTTGCTTTACGCCAAAGTGATGCTCTTCGTCAATAATCACCAGGTCAATATGTTCACTGGTCAGTGCCTGATAAAGAAGTTTATGTGTGCCAATTAATATATCAAGTTGATGATTGTTAAATTGCTGAATCACGTTAGCGGTGCTGTTTGAGTTTTTTTCTCGACTGAGCACACCAATATGAATGGCCTGATCTTTAAATCGATGAGTGAATGTTTCAAAGTGCTGTTCTGCCAAGAGTGTGGTTGGGGCAAGTACTAGCACCTGTTTGTGTTGAGAGGCATAAATATAGCTACTGCGCATCATAATTTCAGTTTTTCCAAAGCCAACATCAGCACACAATAATCTACTAACGGGGTTGGGACTTTTAGCATCATCTATAATCGCCAGCGTTGCCTTCTCTTGGTCTGGCGTGGGCTTGAAGGGAAATGCTTCACAAAATTCATAAAAATCTTGGTGAACGGCAAGCGGGGTTCTTGTGACCTGCTGGTGTGTACTGTATGTTGCAATCAGTTGTGCTGCAACCAGCTCGATATTTTTTTTGGCCTTTTGTTTTCGTTTTTCCCAATTCTTGCTGCCAAGGGTGTCAAGCTTTATATCATCCTGATAGGTCAAATACGGCTTGAGGATATGAGCTTGTTGAATATTTACAAAAATATGTCCGCCATTGGCATAAAGAATTTTTAAAAAGTCGTCACTGGATGTATTGAGTTGGCATATGTCGATAAACTGTCCAAGTCCATGGTGGGGGTGGATACAGTAATCGCCTGGTTTTAGGAGATTAAGGTCATCCCAGCTATCCTCAGTAGGCTTTGATGTCTTGATTATTTTCTCATCAATTTCACTGCTAAACACAGACTCAGGAAGGATGGCAATTCCTTGAGTATGATTTATAAATCCTTTGCTGATATAACCATTATAAAAACATAGGGTTGAGTTGTGTTCCAAAGCTTCATGAAGAGAGTCCAGGGTCGGAATATCAGTCTGCTGGAGCGTGGCTTTTATTTTTTCCCGGCCACTTGGGATGCTTGAACAAATGATCGTTTTCTTTAATAAAATGCTGCTGTCAGTTGGGATAAGACAAAGACTGTTATTGTCAATTGAATAGTGGATGGTCTCTTTATTGGCAAAATCTGGCATGTGCAATGACCATAAATATTGGGGATCAAGTCTTTGCTTGGTATTTAATAGATATTGCTGGTGTATCAGTTTCGCCTCATGTGCAATCAGGCTCTCAAGGTCTGTGGGTAAAACTGTTCTCCAGTTGCTGTTGATGTAATCCCATATTGTCGCTGTTTGATCATGATAAACTGGAAGGAAGAACTCTGCCCCTGGGAATAAGTGGTTGTTTAATAGTGAGTCAGGTAGACTGGTAAGTCCCATTTTTTTGGCACGGGTCAGCAAGGTTTCTTTATTTTGTTCAAGGTAATCAAATTCTCGAAGGGGGAGTATTTCAATGCTGGGAATTTTTTTTATGCTTAACTGGGTTTGGGGATGAAAAGTGCGAATACTGTGTATTTGGTCATCGAATAAGTCCAGTCTAATCGGATACTTTGATCCTTGGGGAAAAACATCGATCACTGAGCCACGTATAGAAAATTCACCATATTGCTGAGTTTGGTCAGCTCGTTTGTACCCAATGCTTAACCAGGACTCAGATAATTGCTTTCGGTCAATAGGCTGTCCTTGCTCAAATGATGTTACGGATTGATGAATGAATGCCTTGGGCGGCAACTTTAGCATCATTGATTCAGGAGTAAGAATTAAAAGGTCAATTTGATGGTGAATGATACCACTGAGTGTTTTAAGTCTTTCAGAGGTAATGTCTGAGCAGGGGCTGTAATGATCATAAGGCAATAGCTCCCATGCGGGCAAGAATGCCATTTGAAAAGGATGAGAGGCCGGCAGAAAGGATTGGGTTTCTTGTAAAATGATGCGCGCTTGAGTGGCATTTCTCGCAATAAAAAGCATGGGTGCTTTCTTACTTATGTTTTGGCCAATGAAGTGACTGATGGCGCTGCCAGGAAGATGGAGAATTTTATTCATGAGGGCCCTCGATAATGGCTGAGCCAATTAGCTCATTTTCTAAGTAAAAAGCAATGTATTGACCCGGTGTGATGGCGCGTTGTGCAGTGTCAAATTTAACAGTCACTGATTGAGGGCCTATGCTGTGAATGGTGGCATTTTGAAGAGGCTGTCTGTGACGAATGCGCGCCTTAATTTTTAGTTTATTTACATCATGCTGATGAATGAGTCTGAGGTCTTTGGCTTTTAGAGTCATTTGATACAGCGCTGGGTGATTATCACCTTGGCAAACATAAAGGGTTTGATTTGAAGGATTCTTTTTGATCACAAACCATGGTTTGGTGTGCTCATTCTTTGCTGGAATTGTAAGCCCCTTTCTTTGCCCGATGGTGTAATGAATCAGTCCATGATGAGTGGCAATTTGCTGATTGGTATCAATATCAACGACAGGTCCTGGGGTGTCTAATAGATATTGCGTGATAAATTGGTTAAAGTTTCGCTCGCCAATAAAGCAAATCCCAGTTGAGTCCTTCTTATGGCTCACGGGAAGCTGAATGTGATCTGCGATTTGTCGCACTTCTGATTTTAATAAGTTTCCCAAAGGGAAGTGAGATTGTGCCAATTGGTTTTTTGATAAGCGGCATAAAAAATATGTTTGGTCCTTGTCTGGATCTTTAGCGGTCATTAAGTGTGTCCCATTTTGATCATGGATTAATCGTGCATAATGACCTGTGGCTAATGTGGCATTATATGTTTGTGTGATGTGCTTTAAAAATGCATCAAACTTAACATACTGGTTACACAATACATCAGGGTTGGGGGTTAAACCATGGCTTAGATCAAAAAGAAATTGCTCAAATACTTGCTGCATATAGTTTTTGCTAAAGTCAACCACTTCAAAAGGGATGCCAAGATGATCTGCGCAGGCTTTCGCGTCTTTCAAATCATCTTCAATAGGGCAGAGCTGGCTGCCTTGTTGGTGCCAATTTCTCATATAAATACCCAGCAGGTCATGCCCTTGTTTTTTTAATAAGTATGCGGTAGTTGCAGAGTCTACGCCACCTGAAAGACCTACGACTATTTTATTTGAATTCATTGACATGCCAGGACTGGATATTATATTTTACAAAGTATATCGCATTATTCATGTTCAATCTAGCTTCGAAAACGGAGAATACCTATGTCGCTGATTAAAACGCCCAAATTCGGCCAAGCTATTACTTATAAAAATGGTCAAATTCAAGTTCCTGACCGTCCCATTATCCCCTATATCGAAGGAGATGGTATCGGTATTGATATTACGCCAGTCATGAAAGCAGTCGTGGATGCAGCGGTTGAAAAGGCATATGCTGGAAAAAGGAAGATTGAGTGGCTTGAGATTTTTGCAGGAGAAAAAGCCAATCATTTGTATGGAAATGATACCTGGCTGCCTGAGGAAACTTTAGAGGCAGTTCGTGACTATCATGTTGCGATCAAGGGCCCATTGACAACACCGGTTGGTGGCGGTATTCGTTCATTGAATGTGGCTTTGCGACAAATTTTAGATCTATATGTTTGCCTACGTCCAGTGCGGTATTATGTGGGTACACCAGCCCCAGTTCGACACCCTGAGCTTGTTGATATGGTTATTTTTCGAGAAAACTCAGAAGATATATATGCGGGTATTGAATTTAAGGCACAAACAGATGAGGCTAAGGCACTGGTGAACTACCTTCAGGACGCACTGGATGTGACCAATATTCGATTCCCAAATACCTGTGGAGTTGGAATAAAGGTTGTTTCTGAAGAGGGGACAAAGCGATTGGTGCGCAAAGCCATCGAATATGCCATTGAGCATCGACGGGATAGTGTTACTTTGGTGCACAAAGGCAACATCATGAAGTTTACCGAGGGATCATTTAGGGATTGGGGATATGAGCTTGCCAAGGAGGAGTATGGTGCAAAAGATCTTGATGGTGGGCCATGGCAAGTGATTGAAAAAGACGGGCACCGAGTGGTCATTAAAGATGCGATTGCAGATGCTTTTTTACAGCAAATTCTGCTTCGGCCTAAGGATTATTCTGTTATTGCTACTTTAAACTTAAATGGTGATTATATTTCTGATGCACTGGCTGCTCAGGTGGGGGGAATAGGAATTGCCCCAGGTGCTAATCTTTCAGATCAGTATGCTGTTTTCGAGGCAACTCATGGAACTGCTCCAGGATATGCTGGGCTTGACAAGGTCAACCCATCTTCCTTGGTTCTTTCTGCAAAAATGATGCTGGATCATTTGGGCTGGATTGAGGCAGCTAATTTGATTGTTAAAGGTGTTTCAGGCGCTATTTCCAGTCAACAGGTAACATATGATTTTTCTCGAATGATGGAGGGGGTTGACCCACTCAGTTGCTCTGGGTTTGGCCAGGCAGTGATTAGCCATATGACAGTATAGTGTTTGGGATAGAGCCATTGGCAGACCGATGGCTTATTCTGCATTAATCGTCCGATTTAAACGCTAATTAATTGACTCATAAGTCGTTTTATAACTATATTGATGAGCAAAATTTCTTTCATGAAATTCCCTTTGTTTTTTACTATAAATAAAACATGGAGTAAAAAACAGGGGCCAAAAATGTTTAGTAAAAATCTAGAAGTCACTTTAAATGCCGCCTTTACTTACGCTAAAAAAAATAGACATGAGTTTGTGACTGTTGAGCATTTATTGTTTGCCCTTTTGGATAATTCGCATGCGCTTGAAATTTTGCTTTCATGCAATGTTAATTTGGAGCGTTTAAAAGCTGATCTTAAAGAATTTTTAGATAAAACACTGTTATCTTATGGAACTGGCTCATCGCATGAGATTCAACCAAATTTAGGATTTCAGCGTGTTTTACAAAGAGCCATTATGCAGGTTCAGGCAGAGGGTAAAAGTGAGGTCACTGGTGCTAATGTGCTTGCTGCATTATTTAATGAGCAAGATTCACAGGCAGTGACATTCTTGATGCGGGAGAAAGTATCACGGATTGATGTTTTAAATCATATTTCTTCAAATATTTCTAAAAATTATCCACAATCTGATCATGAGATTGATGAGCGATTTATTGGACCTGCAATTTCTGAGCCTCAATCAACAGATGGTGCTATAGAGAAGTTTACCATTTGTTTGAATGAAATGTGTCGTCAGGGCAAAATTGATCCAGTGGTTGGGCGAACATTTGAGATTTCAAGAATGATGGAGGTATTATCCTGTCGTCGCAAAAACAACCCTTTAATTGTGGGTGAATCAGGTGTTGGTAAAACTGCTCTTGCAGAAGGTTTGGCTTGGAAAGTTGTCAATCAAGAGGTGCCAAAACAGCTTGAGGGTTTTAATATTTATATGTTGGATCTTGGTATGCTTTTGGCAGGTACAAAATATAGGGGTGATTTTGAGAAGCGCTTTAAGTCATTGCTCAATGAAATACGAACTTTGAAAAAATCAGTTTTGTTTATTGATGAGATTCATACCATCATTGGGGCAGGTGCTGCCTCTGGAGGCGCATTGGATGCTGCAAATTTGATCAAGCCACTTTTATCAAGAAGTGAAATTAAGGTTATCGGTGCCACCACATTTGCTGAATATCGAAATATTTTTGAAAAAGATAAAGCGCTGTCTCGTCGATTCCAAAAAATTGACATTAAAGAGCCCAGTGCGGCTGAAGCAGTTGAAATCATTAAAGGTGTGAAGGGCCTTTATGAGCAGCATCATCGAATACTGCTTTCAGATGAGGTAATTAAAAGTGCAGTGGATCTTTCATGTAAATACCTCAGAGATCGATTTTTGCCTGATAAAGCATTTGATGTGATTGATGAGGCTGGTGCTTATGAAAATATGCGATCTGATAGAGATCCTGATCAGGTAATATCTTTAAATGAGTCTCATATTGAAGCATGCGTCGCTCGTCTTGCGCAAATTCCAACCCGACAAGTGAGTCGATCTGATCGTGAATTGCTCAGTAATTTGGACAGAAATCTTAAGACCATGGTCTTTGGTCAAGATGACGCAATTATGCAAGTATCACAAGCCATCAAGTTGTCACGAAGTGGCTTAATCACACAGCAAAAACCCATTGGTAGCTTTTTATTCACAGGGCCAACTGGGGTTGGTAAGACAGAGGTGGCTAAGCAATTGGCCAATTATTTAGGGGTTAAATTACTTCGTTTTGATATGTCAGAATATATGGAGCGCAATGGTGCATCACAGCTCGTTGGTGCTCCTCCTGGGTATGTTGGGTATGAGCAGGGCGGTTTATTGACTGAGGCTGTAATTAAAAATCCCTACAGCGTCTTGCTTCTTGATGAAATAGAAAAAGCCCATGAGGATATCTATAATTTGCTTCTTCAGGTCATGGACAGTGGTACATTAACGGATAATAATGGACGAGTTGCTGACTTTAGGCATGTGATTGTCATTATGACCTCAAACACAGGTGCTGATGCGTTTGAAGGAAAGCAGATGGGCTTTGTTGCCAATGGTAATCATGCCAAATCGAATGTGGCTCAGGCAGTTAATCTAAAATTCAAACCAGAGTTTAGAAATCGATTGGATGCTTGTGTTCAATTTAATGCGCTGTCAGAAGAAGTCACAGCGCAAGTAGTCGATAAATTTTTGTTGGAGTTGGAAGTTGCTCTTGAGGCCAAAAACGTGCAAATCACATTTACCCCAACTACCCGGAAATGGCTGCAAAAAAATGGCTATGATCCTAAGATGGGTGCAAGGCCAATGAGACGCTTAATTGATCAAAAAATAAAAGCGCCACTTGCGGACCATTTGCTGTTTGGCCAGCTGGTTAACGGTGGCGTGGTCAAAGTCAAGGTGGTAGAAGATCAGCTTGCGATGGATGTCCTTGAAAAATCACATACTAGTTAGGGTCTTGATGACGCTGTACGATTCTGCCCTTGGTTAGATCGTATGGCGTTAGCTCTACTGTTACTTTGTCACCGGTGATTGTTCTAATATTGAATTTTCTCATTTTCCCTGAAAGTCCGGCAAGAATAACATGACCGTTACTTAATTTAACCTTAAAAGTGGTGTTGGGTAGTGATTCGATAATGACGCCTTCTACCTCAATAGTTGACTTTTGATTCATTGATTTCCTAAAAATTAACTATTGGAATATTGCCCGAATTCAATAAGATAATCAAATGTTTCAAAAAGAAAAATTTCACATCCGGCTCATGCGCTGATTTTTTGCGTTAAATTTCTGCTTGAACTGTTTTATTTTCATCTTGTCTTGGTCAGATCATATGCTACACTAGCTGATCAATATCGGATTATAATCATGCTATTTCTTGAAGATTTCTTGCCAGCAGTTGCACGTATTACTAGCACGATCTATACCCTGTTTTTAGGATTTATTGCAGCTTATTACACCTCGATGGTGCTTGGTGTTCCTATCAGTATATTTTTTGTCTTCATTACGGTTGCCAATGAATTGATTGATATGCTTGTTCAGACCAGCCCAGCGGTAGAGGGGGGGTCAAAATTGCCCAAATGGATGAGGGAATTAAAACTTGAGCAGCATCCAGTTAAGAGCTTTATATCCGCGATGATACTGATATCTCTTGGAGTTTGGCAAGCAGGCATGCGTTTTTTCATGCTTTCAAGAAATTTTCTTAATCATCAAAAGCTAGCCTCGATGTCCTCAGTGGCTGTTTTTTATGGTGCTTTATTTATCGGCGGCTGTGCGGCGATATTCAATTGTGCTAACTTTATAATTAATTTTGGTAAGTTCTGGC
Source organism: Gammaproteobacteria bacterium (assembly GCA_016874185.1). Classification (GTDB taxonomy): domain Bacteria; phylum Pseudomonadota; class Gammaproteobacteria; order Comchoanobacterales; family Comchoanobacteraceae; genus UBA1515. The sequence goes on along the minus strand of VGUW01000005.1, from coordinate 13,897 downwards.
GTCATGAAATTAAAGGAAATACTCCAAAGTCCAAAGAAGCCTCTGGGGCTCATGAACGTGAGGAAAATGGGTTTGAAAAAAGCCTGCGTGGCTGGCTAAATCAGAACACCTGGTTGTTTGATAAACTCGTTGGTACATCCATGTTGCTTGGTGCGGTTTTATATTTTATTACGGATTATACTAACTTTAGTCAACTATTGGCATTGGCTGCTGCATCATCAACTGGTGTAGGGCCATTAACCGGCATTATTTGGGTATTGCGTTACTCTGTCATGGGATTCCCTATTGGGGCAGTGATTCATGGCGCCTACGCTTATTTAAACCAAATGGTGCTTTGGGGATTTAATAATAAGAAGTTTTATGTGAATCATATGGATGGTGATAGTACTCAAGAAAAGTCGGATAAGTTGCCCTTAATTGGGTTCTTTCATATGGGCTCGGGGTCTCGAAGAGCTGTTTTATATACCCGTGAATTTATCTTATGCATGGTTGATATTTTAAATGCAGTGCTGATTGTACCAACTTTTGGGCTTGCCTTGGGTATTGTTTCATTAATGGCAACCATGTTTTGTCGATGGATTGTGTATTATTTTCAGTCAAGGCAAGAGGAAATTGATTCAACAGTCAAACCTATATCTATTCAAAGATTTATTGGAGATTTGCCAAGTCTTTTAAAAGGGCTTTATAAAGCAACACCTTCTAATGTACCTAATAACAATAATGCGCCGTTAGGATATGGGAAATCAGAAGTTTTCTTATTTCAATAGATCCACCACCTGTTTGGAATAATTTGACATCTTGGAAGAGTTGAGTGCTTTTATTTTCGACCATGTATCCCATGGCACCGAAGCTATCCATGGCTAATTCTGCAGCCTGCATCCCACATTGCGATGCATGCAGGTATAAAGTTGCAGCGTCTAGCTTGCTGATGGATGGTTGATTTAACGTGACCTCCATGAGGGCTTCAGAGGATGAAAGATGGGTGTGAACTGTAGCAATTTTTTCTCCAATCAGTTGCTTCTGGGCAAGGGGTTTGCCAAATTGTTTTCGAATGCTGCAGTGACTAATCATTTCGTTCAGAGCGCGTCTCATAATACCGATGGGGATAGCAGACAATGCAATACGCTCTTTATCCAGCGCAGTTTTTAGAATTCTGTGACCAGCCATGGGTAATATTGAGCTTGGATCAACAGCGTGCCTATTAAAAGTTAGACGGCCAGTGGGTGAGCTTTTCATGCCAAATTTCTCAAATGCTGGCCCTTTCATCTGAGGTGTTAGATCAACAATGAGCGCACTCATTTCATCACGGTGTTTGGCGTAAATGATGCTGATATTAGCAATAGGGCCATTGGTGATCCACATTTTATGGCCGCAAAGCAGGTAGTCGTCAGTTAAGTGAGTTTGCATGCTAAGAGCATCAGAGCCAGCATTGTCTTCACTAATACCGGTAGAGCCAATCAGTTGCCCAAGTGCAAGTTTGGGGAGGTAGTTTTGTTTTTGATCTTCACTACCCCAGGTTTGAATAAGATCAGCACACAGTTGACTATGAGCCAGTATGCTTAATGCTAGACTTGGACTGTGATAGCTAATTTCACTGAGCATATCAGTAAAGTTAGCCAGGCTAAGGCCGCTTCCGCCATAGCGCTCATGAATCATACAGCCAAGCAGGCCATCTTCACCCATTTTAAGCCAGTGGTTAGGACTGATTGTGTGCTGAGATTCAATTTCTTCTAATAAAGGAAGATTTTTGTTACACCAGTTTTTAAAGTGATGCTTAATTTCTTGTCGTGCTTCAATCATGATTTGCAAAATATGGCTCAGCGTTAGGTTATCTTTTGTTTTGATGATTGGCAATAGATTTTTTATGGTCCCTGAGGTACATTGAAGACATGAGAAAACATATGCGTCAATATTATCAGCTAAAGCCTTTGGTTGAGCCAAATTTTCAGCAGTGGGGTGAGGTGATTGCTCGAATTTTGGCAAATCGAGGCCTGTCTTTGTGCTCTGAGCTTTCAGCTGAGCTTAGGGACATACTGCCACTGCATCATTTCAAACATATCCGACCAGCAGCAGAGCTGATTGCTAATGCTGTTATGCAGCAAAAGCGAATTTGTATTTCTGGAGACTATGATGTTGATGGTGCAACCAGCTGTGTCATTATGGTGGATTTTTTGCGCAAAATTGGGGCTAATGTGACTTTTATCGTCCCCAATCGACGAATACATGGGTATGGCATTAGCTCAATGTTAATTGATGAAATGGGTGAAGTGGATTTGATTATCACCGTGGATAATGGCATTAATGCTGTTGAAGCCTGCGCATATGCAAAACAGAGGGGGGTGCAGATTGTCATTACTGACCATCATCTGCCTGGAGTGAAACTACCGGATGCTGATGTGATTGTGAACCCCTCGTATCCTGATGAGGTTTTTCCAGATCGATCGATTGCTGGTGTTGCTGTGGCCTGGTATGTTATGGCTGCGCTGCGTTCTGAACTTGAGCAGCGTAATTATTTTTTGCAAAAAGCTAAGCCCAATATGGCTGAATACTTGGATTTGGTTGCGCTGGGCACTGTGGCTGACTGTGTGGCTTTAAGTCAGCTCAATCGTGCTTTTGTGGTACAAGGCCTGCGGCGTATGAACACTAAGCCTAGAGTTGGTATTCAGGCATTATTAAATGTTGCCAAAAAAGAAGTGGGTTATGTCAATGCACAGGATCTTGGTTTTGCACTGGGTCCTCGCTTGAATGCAGCAGGGCGATTAACCGATATGCGTGCTGGAATTTTTTTGTTATTGGAGCAGGATGAGCAAAAGGCCTTTACTTTGGCGCAGAATTTGGATGAACTCAATCGATCTCGCAGGGACATTGAAAGACAAGCCTTGAATTCGATTGAGGAATTGGATGCCTCAGCCAAGGGCATTGTGGTTTATGATCCAACTTGGCATGAGGGTGTGATTGGTCTTATTGCATCAAGGGTGAAGGAGCGGATGCAGCTGCCGGTAATTGCATTAACTCAGGATGATCAGGGGTTTTTGAAGGGGTCTGCTCGATCAATTTGTGGTGTGCATATTCGGGATATTTTAGCCACCATGGATCAACAGCTCCCTGGCATGATCTTGAAATTTGGCGGGCATGCGATGGCTGCTGGGCTAAGCCTAAATCCTGATTGCTTGCATGAATTTAAAAGGATGTTTGCTCATCACACGGCTTTATCGATTGAGAATCAGGGTCTTCAGGGTGATCTTTATTATGATTTTGAATTGACAGAAAATAGTTTGACTCTTGATTTTGCCAAACAGCTCTCTGAGCTTACGCCATGGGGGATGGAAATGAAGGAGCCAGTTTTTAAAGGGGTTTTTAAGGTTGCTTCGGTCAGTCGTTATGAATCTGGTTTTTTGAAAATGAATCTTCAATTTAACAGACTTAGTTTGGCTGCGGTGGCTTTTGGTCTGGAAGAGTTAATCACAGAAGGGGATGTGCTTGAGTGTTATTATAGCATTCATGTGAATCGCTTTCGAGGCCAGGAGTCCTTGCAATTATTGGTCCGTGATGTAATGGTAGGTGAGTGTGCTTAGATCGTCTTTTGCCATTGCGCCAATGATGGGCTGGAGTGATTTGTTTTTTCGCTGCTGGATGCGATGTTTGTTTAATAATGTGGATGTTTATACAGAAATGGTCGCTGTTAATGCGATTTGTTATGGTGATGCTGGTCGATTGCTGCAAGAGGATGATCATCGGCATGTGGTGCTTCAAGTCGGTGGATCTGATCCTAAGCTGTGCAAACAGGCAGCGCATATTGCATTTGACCAGGGTTTTCGCCATATTGATTTAAATGTGGGGTGCCCATCCAGTCGCGTGCAAAAAGGCATGATTGGTGCTGTTTTAATGAAGTACCCCAGTGTTGTGGCTGATTGTGTTGAGGCGATGATGTCTGTGCACAGGGATTTAACCGTGAGTGTCAAGTCAAGAATCGGTGTTGATCATCAGGATGATGAGAGTTTTCTGGTCAGATTTTTAGATGAGGTGCTGGCCACAGGATGTAAGCATGTTACAATTCATGCGAGGAAGGCATGGTTAAGTGGCATGAGCCCCAAGGATAACCGCAATATCCCTTTGTTGAATTATCAAAGGGTTTATGACATGAAACGGCGTTATCCAGATGTCTTTATGCTCATTAATGGTGGATTTAATGATTTTCTGGAGGTGAAAGAGGCATTGAATCATGTGGATGGAGTGATGATTGGTCGGTTGGCAATAGAGCGTCAACGTGATTTGGTGGCCATCGCAAGGCAGCTTGGCTTTATGCAAGGAACAGTACGTGATTCATTGACCAGGTATCAGCAGTATTTGGCCGGGCATGCTTATAAAAATCAGTCATCATTAAAGCCCCTAATGGCGTTACTTCATGGCTTTAACGGAGCAAAATCTTTACGATCGCAAATGGCTGAGCTCATGCGGCAACAAGGCGGGGTTAGCCAATGGATTGATCGCTTGAAGGATGAGCTTCCAAGTTAAAGCTGCAGGGCAGTAATTCAGGCATTGTCAGCGTTTTGTAGTTGCCTTGCTGATTGGTTAGAATGATCAATGTGTTGGGTGTGGAAAATTCGTTGATTCTTTGGCGGCATGCACCACAGGGTGGGCAGAAGTCCAGCTTAGGCGCATGTACAAGCACATGTGTAATTTTCTGGTGTTTTTGGGAAATTGCATTGGCAATGGCTGATGCTTCTGCACACAAAGTCATGCTGTAACTGGCATTTTCAATATTGATGCCGGTGAACAAAGAGCCATCTTCCATTAGCAAGGATGCGGTTACGGGAAAATTTGAGTAGGGGGAGTAAGAATGAGGAAGCTGCCTCAAGGCAGCTATCCAGAGTTTTTGAAATACTGCAGTTGTCAATTGGTTAGAATAATTCATCGCCGAACTGGCTATATTTTTCTTTAAATGTCGCAGCAGCGCCTTGATTAGAAATGACACGTTTGCCTGTCCATGCGCTGTGGCATTTTGAGCATGATTCAGTAAGGACTTTATTTCCTTCAATATTTGGGGCATGAATGGAGAAATTATTGCCACATCCTGAGCAATTCAAAGTAATTGCTTTGACGTCTGGGTGTATATTAGTTTGCATACCATTGACCTTTTTCGTTGTTCGTATCATATCAAACAAGAATCTTAAAGAAAAGCATTAGTGTATGTTATAGCTGAATATTGTGTTAGTTTTTGCTAAAATTAAACCTGTTGAAAGGGACTTATTGTGAAGTTATTGCCAAATAATGTTCAAAGATTAATCGAGAAGGCTAATTTACATGAGCAGTGGGATATTTATTTTAATTTTTGTAAAGACAATCATTTTCGATTAAGGGATATTTGGGTCGGTTTTTTTCTGATTGCTGTTTTTGAAAAATGGATTACTTCGCAAGAAGTTGAAGACCACCTAGACAGTATGGCACTTGAACTATATTTGAATGTGCAGAATTTTGCAGCCAAAGTTAATGAAATTGATTTGAATTATGACTCATTGACTACTAAAATTAACGGACGTTCTTTATTGGCTCAAACTGTTGAGAATCCTGCAGCAGTCCTTATTTATTGCACGACATTATTTCGTCGATTGGTTTTAAAAGACCCCGAGGTATTTCAGATTGATTTTGCAAAAAAGATCAGGCATTTAATTGCGCCGTTATGTGGTAGCTTGAACCTGGGTTTTATTAAATGGCGTCTTGAAGATATGGCCTTTATGATCTTGGATCCAGATATTTATCAAGGGTTATTAAATGAAATGCAGGTCAAGCAATCAGATGCGGATCGATTGGTTCGCCATGTTTGTATTGTGCTTAAAAAATTGCTTGAATCGCATAGCATCAGTGTCATCGATGTCCGAGGGCGTGCTAAGCATTTTTATGGTGTTTATAAAAAGATGCTGCGAAAATCTGTGGGTCTTGAGGAAGTATATGATCAGGTTGCATTGAGGATATTATGTCATGACGTTGATACTTGCTACCGTATTTTTGATTTAATTAATCAATACTACAGGCAAATTCCTGAGGAATATAATGATTATATCTCTATGCCTAAGGAGAATGGTTATCAATCATTGCACATGGCCATATACTACGATTTTACCCCTGTTGAAATTCAAATTAAAACCGATCAGATGCATCAATTTAATGAATACGGTCCTGCAGCGCATTGGATGTACAAAGATCATCAAGCTTTTGGGGATAAATTAAAGCATGTGTTTGGCCAAAAGAGTTTCCAGGAGGTTTTAAAAGATCAGGTTTTTGTTTTAACGCCTGAGGGTGATGTTATTTCTTTGGTTAAGGGGGCATTGCCGCTTGATTTTGCATATGCCATTCATACAGAGATTGGCAATCGCTGTGTTGGTGCTTTGGTCAATGGTCGAATGAGTGCGTTGAATCAACCCTTACAGTCTGGAGCTACAGTACAGATTTTAACACGAAGAAACCAGCATCCCACAGCCGATTGGCTGCAGGATGATCACACCGTCAGTGTCAGTGCAAAGCGTCATATTCGAAGTTGGTTAAGAAAGCATCAAGAAGAGGACTTTATTTCAACCCCGGTATCTAAGGGGCCAGCAGTTAAAGCTGGTGAGCTGTCTAAGGTTAAATCCAAATCGCAAACCAGGCCTGCACAGAAAGTGATGATAGATCACCATTTGGGAAAATGCTGCATGCCCGGTCATGGTGATGAGATTTTAGGATATATTACCAGATCAAGAGGGATGACTGTTCATCGTTCAAGCTGTAAGCAAATCAAGGGGCTGGACAAACAAAGTCGCCATAGACTGCAATGCTTAACATGGGATTCTCTCGGCGGCCAGATCAATCGTTACCGAGCTGAATGCTTGATGGATTGTGGGCATGTGACTCGTAAAGAGGTGATTCATCGTTTAAAGAATATGATCGTTGCAGCTGATTGGTTTACTGATCAAGATAATTCAAATGTTGCAAAATTGCGCTGTGTATTGAACCTTGATGACAACCATGCCTATTCCAAAATTAAAGAAGATCTGCTATCAATTACAGGTGTGATTAGCTTTAATAAAATCGATTAGTATGAAAATTCGTCCAATTCTAGATGGCATTGATACAGTTGCAATGTCAATTGATCAAATATATACCCCACAAATGTTAGAAGGCCTGTGTGTTGATGATTTAAAGCATGCAAGAATTTTTCTAGTTGCCTATAGTGGCTCCAAAGATACATTTGTGGCGTATCGTCGTGATATTGAGCGTTTATTATTATGGCTTTGGTTTGTTCGACGATCCACGTTGAAGAAAATGACACGTGAGGATGTCAGTCAATTTATTTTATTTGCAACCACCCCACCCAAACAATGGATTTCTGAGCATGTGTATCATCGTTTCTTAAATGGACAGATAAGTCAGCCAAATCAGAACTGGCGTCCATTTGCTGCCAGAGGTGAGGCGCTGGCTGATTATAGATTATCCAATGCTTCTGTAAAGGCGTTAATGGCCAGTGTGAGTACATTCTTAACATTCTTGGTGCAAGAACAGTATTTGCTTCAAAATGTGATGCTGTTGGTGCGTCAGAAAAATCGATTTGTAACTCGAATGCAGGAATCAGTTGTAACACGCAAGTTGACCAATACCATGTGGCGATGTGTGATTGATACGGCCATGATGAACGCCAATGATGACTTTGAGGGTGAGAGGGCGCTGTTTATTTTAAGTGCATTTTATCTTTTGGGCCTTCGTATTTCTGAAATCTCTGTGACTGAGCGTAGAATGCCGATGATGGGTGATTTTCTGAAAGATGATCAAGGCTGTTATTGGTTTTCTGTTGTGGGTAAGGGTAATAAATACCGTGAGATTGCTGTGTGTGATGAAATGTTATCTGCTCTTTCACGTTATCGTCAGTTTATGGGAATGAGGGCTTTGCCCATGCGTCTTGAGCAAACTTTGCTTTTGCCAAAAGTCAAGGGCAGAGGTGGTTTGGGCAGTCGGCAAATTCGTTCAATTGTCATGCAGGCCTTTCAAGATGCTGTTGCTAAATTAAGAGAGAGAGGTGATAATGATAGCGCGGATGATTTGTCGGTTGCGACAGTACATTGGTTAAGGCATACGGCAATTTCACAGGATGTGCAAAACCGGCCTGCAGAGCATGTTCGTGATGATGCTGGGCATGAGAATATTACCGTAACTGACAGGTATATTAATGTCAGTCGTCAGCATCGGCATCAGTCAGCAAAATTTAAGCAGTTAATTCCTAGCGCGGAGAAGTAATGCAATATTATCAGATCATACAATCAGAAACCGGTCCTGTTATTCATTCACCACTTAAGGGTAAACCCATTTTAACCATTCCTCAGTTAAACAAAGGCACCGCTTTTACGATCGAAGAGCGCAAACAGCTGGGATTGCTAGGGAAACTACCTCCATGTGTAGAGACACTTGAGGCGCAGAAGAAGCGGGCTTATGTACAATACTGTGATTACTCCCAGCCAATGCATAAGAATATCTTTCTGAATGTTTTGCATAACACCAATGAGATTTTATTCTATGGCTTAGTTAAGCAGCATTTTAAAGAAATGATGCCCATTGTGTATACTCCTGTGGTGGGGGATAGTGTGATTGATTTTAACAAAGCATTCCGTCAAACCCGAGGTCTTTATGTTTGTTATGAGGACAGGGATTGTTTGGATGAGATTTTCAGGAATGCAACCAATACAGATGTGAAATTAATTGTGGTTACAGATGGCAGTGGTGTGCTTGGGATAGGGGATCAGGGTGTTGGTGGAATGGGGATTCCGATTGCAAAGCTTGTGCTTTACACCGCGATTGGTGGTGTCAGTCCATATAATACTTTGCCGGTTATGATTGATGTGGGCACGGATAATCCTGACTTATTAAAAGATCCTTTATATTTAGGATGGAGGCATCCTAGAATTGATGATGTAAAATATCGTGAGTTTATTGAAAAAATCATTGACTGTGTGATGCGTATTTATCCTGATGTTTTTGTGCATTGGGAGGATTTTTCTTCCAGGCATGCTTCAACGATTTTGAAACATTATCAAAATAAAATCTGTACATTTAACGATGATATTCAAGGGACGGGAGTGGTGACGTTAGCCGCTATTTGGTCTGCTTTGAAAAAGAAATCTCAGACCCTGGGTGAGCAGCGCTTTTTGATATTCGGAGCAGGCGCCGCAGGTTGTGGCATTGCGGATCATTTATATTTTTCGATGTTGCAGCTTGGCTATAACCCAAAGGAGGTGAGGGAGTGTTTTTGGTTGATTGATCGTCAAGGACTGCTGTTTGAAGATGATCCGATACTGCATGAGGCTCAAAGACGGTTTGCAAGACCATCCCATGAGCGTCCGGGTTATGATCGGTATGATTTAGAGACAGTTATTCGAAAAGTAAAGCCAACGGTCTTAATAGGCAGTTCAGCGGTAAAAGGTGCGTTCACTGAACAGATATTAAAAGAGCTTGCTGGCCTGGTGGATCGGCCATTGATCCTGCCATTGTCTAATCCAATTTCAAGAGCGGAGGCTACCCCGCAGCTGATTATGGAAGCTACGGACGGCAGTGCCTTTGTTGCAACAGGTTCACCTTTTCCCAGCTTTAATTTTGGTGATGAGCTTGTCATAACTGGTCAATGTAATAATGCCTATGCGTTTCCAGGCATTGGTTTGGGTGTGGTTGCGGTTAATGCTAGAAGAATCAGTGATCAGATGCTATTGGCCGCAAGTCGTGCGATTAGTCAATGTGTGGAGGAAAATATCTATTCAAAGTGGTTAATTACGCCAATTCCTGAAATGGCGGTTTTGGTCGCAAAGAGAGTTGCCTATGCGGTGGCTGAGGTTGCTATCGAGCAGGGGCTGGCTCAGGCAACAAACGAAAGTGTGGTTGATCGGGTTGACCGAGTTTACTGGGAGCCAAAGTATTACCCGATTATTTATCAGCCGTAAGGCCCTTTCTTTTTAGGCACATCACCTTTTCTTCATAGTTTTTGATTTTAATTTCAGGTTCATTGCTTTTTTGAAATGTAATGTCTGTGATTCTTGCCTGCTGTGAGTCTTTGTCGCTGAGTGTGATCGAGGTGGTTAGTTTTTGAGACAAGTTTACATTTACGCCTTGGAATGACAGGGATATGTTGCCTGAAAAGTGAGTTTCTTCATTTTGAGTTAAGTCGATAATTTGTCCTGACATGGCCAGTTTTAGTTGCTGGATCAGGGGTAGGTTGGTTTTTTCAAAATTTGTTTGGTATTGATTGAAGGCAGTTTCAGTAAAATACGGTTTGATTTTTTTAAAGTATTCTCCTGGATTCTCCTCATGATAACTTAAGATATTTTTCAGGGCCTCATGGACAAAAGCGCTGTTATTGGCAAATGTTATGGAGGAAAGGGTGAGGGTGAGCAAAAAAATAAAGGGCATCATGATCTCCAGTGGTGTTTTAAGATGATGCCCTGGTTTTTGTTGCTTGGCAACTTAATTTAGATTTCGTTGACTCTCATCAATCGCATTGAGGCCTTTGATGATCAGTAGCCCCTGGTACAGTGTGAAATCTTGCTTGGCCAGTTCTTTAAGTTGTAATTTGTTTTCAGGTTGGCTTGCTTGTTGTGCAGAGATATGGTGGGACAGGTTTTGTTCCCTTAAATATTTATCCAGACTAAAGCCATCCTTGTCTTTGACGGAAACAGTCAGCTCGGGGATTTCGATATCTGGAATTACACCGTTGGATTGAATGGAGATGCCTTTTGGTGAATAGTAAAGCGCGGTTGTGATCTTAATGGCTGATTGCTCATCGATGGGAAGAATGGTTTGAACTGAGCCTTTACCAAAGGATCGTGCCCCCACAATAATTGCTCTTTCGTGGTCCATAAGTGCTTGTGCAAAAATCTCTGATGCGGATGCTGAGCCTGAGTTAATAAGAACAACCAATGGTAAGTTGTTGGTTTGATCACCTGGCGTGGCATTTGCCTCAACTTGGCTGTAAGGGTGTCGGCCTTTTGTGAAAACAATTTTTTTGTTTTTACCAAGCGTGTTTGCATCAAGAAAAATGTCTGTGGTAGAGATGGCTGCATCCAAAAGACCGCCAGGATTATTTCGAAGATCGATAATCAGTCCACTGATACGATCTTTTTGCATAGATTTGATGGCTTTTATAACTTCTTGAGCGGTGGTTTCTCCGAAGGATGAGATTCGGATATAGCCAATATCATTATACATTTGGTGTTTAACACTGGCGTATTTGATTTGCTCTCTTTTTAAATTCATAATCAGTGGCTCTTGTGATTTGTCACGAATGACCACAAGTTCAACATCAGTACCTTGTTTACCTCGAATCATTTGAATGGCTTGCATGTAGGACAATTTGTCGATGCGCTGTCCATTGATGTGGCTGATTAGATCGTTGGGCTTTAAGCCGGCCTTCTTTGCGGGTGATTCGTCAAGGGGTGTTACCACTCGAAGTAAGCCATCCTCATAATTAACCTCAATACCAATGCCTGAGAACTCATTGGATGTATTGCTTTGTAATAACTTATAGGAGTCAGCATCTAAGTAATCTGAGTGGGGGTCCAGGTCTCTAAGCATGCCCTTAATAGCGCTGTCAACCAGTTTTGGGTAGGTGACGGGGTCAAGGTAGAATTGATTGATGTGCTCAATTACAGCGGCAAGTCGCATGGTGTCCTGCTGTGTATAAATGGGGGGTGTTTTTTCTTCGGCCCAAATTGGTGCTGAAACTAACATTGCAATAGCAGTCACTCTTAAATATCCATATAACATAAATGCCTCCTGTCCAGCATCCATTATAGCAGCATATTTAATAATGTGCAGCAGTTGCATTTATGCAAATTTGCATAAAATAAAATGCCAATCAGTATATTGTAATGGGTAATTTATTTTTTTCAGCACTAAAATTGACAAGGCTTATTCTTTAAAATATCATGGGTATGTTACTGGTGAATACCATGGTCAAATGGAGGACTGAATGATCACTTCTAGGTTTTCAAATCAATCAATGTTTGCTTTAATCCCTCGTTTAAGTGTTCTGATTGCAGCTTTGGTCTACTGTTCAGATGTTTTGCTTCGAGTGTCTCCTGGGGTATTGGCTGATCAGTTAATTTCCCATTATCAAATCAATCAAACCGCTTTTAGTAATCTCTCAGCTGCCTATTTTTATGTTTATGCTCCCATGCAGATGCCGGTTGGGATTTTGATGGATCGTTATGGGCCCAGGCATTTATTATTTGCCTCAGCGCTTTGCTGTGCCTTGGGTGCGGCTTTATTTACAGCAACGCATGTATACTTAGTGGCTTTTATTGCAAGGCTGCTTATCGGATTTGGGTCATCCTTTGCCTTTGTTGGCATCATGAAACTAGCAACCTTGACTCTCCCAGCCAAGCGATTTGCTTTGGTCTCAGGCTCCACAATGGCCTTGGGCATGATTGGTGGGCTAATCGGAGATCAAGTTTTGAAGCATTTTTTAATATCAGGTGCTTGGCAACAGTTTATGACTAATATTGCCTGTTTTATGGCGGTCATTGGTTTGATGATTTTTGCATCTGCTCCCAATTTGAATGAAAGAGTATCTGATCATGTCCAAAACAGACGGTCCATGAAGACAGTTTTTAAAGAAACTTGGTTGTTAATTAAAAATAAAGAGCTTATTCGAGCCGCTTTGATTGCTTGTTTGATGTATACCCCATTAACTTGGTTTGCCGAGTACCTGGGCAAGTCTTATTTAACACTCGCTTTAAACATCAAGTTTGAGCATGCAACTGACCTAAATGACCTCATATTTATTGGCTGGGCGATTGGGGGATTGACAGTAACCAGTTTATCTGATCGGATTCAATCAAGACGCGTTCCGATCATTACAGGCGCCTTGGTTTCATTTGGACTTTCCTTATTAATTCTTTATCAAACAGGCATCCCTTATACCGGGCTGTGTGTTTTAATGGTTATTTTTGGCATTGCCAATAGTGTTCAAGTTCTGGCGTTTCCTGTTGCAAAGGAACTGAGCAAAACTCATCTTCAAGCCACTGCGATGTGTTTTATTAATATGATTTGTATGTTATCTGGGAACTTACAAGTTGTGCTGGGTATGTTGCTTGACTATGTCCACTCTTTGACTTCGATGAGTGACAATCAGTCATTGTCATTGCTGGATTATCAAATTGTTTTTGGATTGTTACCGATGGCTTTGTTATTATCCGCTTTTGTGGCTTATCGGATGAAGGAAACATTTCCAGTTAATGATGACTAGGCCTTGGCTTTTAATTCTTATTATTCTTACAGGCTGTCAAACACATGAACCCCGTCACTTTGAGGATGCATGTCAATTTCTTTATCAAAACTCAGATTGGTATCGATACGCAAGGGATGCTGAATTAACCTGGGGAGTGTCTTCTGGCCTGATATTGTCGGTTATCTATCAAGAGTCAAGTTTTAAAGCCAAGGCAGCTCATGAACATAAATATTTCATGGGATTTATTCCCTGGGGCCGTGTATCTTCAGCCTATGGCTTTGCGCAAGCCAAAGATGAGGTTTGGCATGAATATTTGGCTGAAAGGGGTGGCTTTTTAACTGAAAGATCTCGGTTTAAAGATGCCTCTGATTTTGTAGGCTGGTATCTGAATCGAATATCAAAACAGCTGCATCTTAAAAAAACAGATGCTTATCATTTGTATCTGGCATACCATGAAGGCCCTGCTGGTTTTAAAAAGAAATCATTTAGATTTAAGCCTTGGCTTATGGCTGTGGCCCAAAAAGTTTCTTTGCGCTCTGTGCAGTATCAAAAACAGCTCGAGCAATGTCAATGGAAATTAAAGTTAAAAAGTTTATATCTATTTTAATTGATTATAAATGTTGCTGGTATGATTCAATAACAGTTCCCAAAATAATG
>VGUW01000004.1 GCA_016874185.1 Gammaproteobacteria bacterium | reverse complement strand
ATACTTTGAACAAAATCATGCGCAACCAACGACTTTTGGAAAAGATGAGTAAGCTCACTGATCAGTCTTAATGGATGAATAATTCTCATTAAAGCAATCAATATAGCTGCAACACTGCCTACAGACGGCATGACACCAAAACGATATAGCCACCACATCATAAAAGCCAGCGGGATCGACGTCACAATATACAAACTAGAGGACAATAATGCGGCATAATGGGCACTATCTAAAGATGAGCGCTGATGAGACAGAATTAACTGAGAAAACTTTTTTTGGAAAAAATCAACCACACCATAGGACTGAATCATTTCAGTATTTGCAAATACCTGTCCGGATAACTGCATCATCGCCCCTTCATCTTTTTGTACATGCGCCGAGACAATTCTATGCAAATTGGCCGTATACCGATAAAGTCCATAAACAATTGGCATCGATACCAATGCAATAGAGCTCAGCTGCCAACTTTCAATAAACATGATCACAACCAACAGAACTGCCAGCAGCACTTCTCTCATATAGCAAAGAGGAATGCGAGTTGCCCCCTCAGCAACTAACTGCAGCCTTGAGCTGAAACTAGATTGAATATCACCAAGGGACCTGTGATCAAAAAATGTTTTAGGCAACTGCATGAGAAAATGACTAAATTGCTCGCGAAGCTGCTGTAGAACAGAATACTCCGAGCGTTTCACAAGATACTCAGAGGCATAACCGGTTAGAGCGCGAATAAAAAAGAAAATAAATATATAAATAGGGAAAAAAACCAAAAACTTTTGGTTCTTTTCAACAAACCCTCTATTAATGATGTCTTTAATAAATCCAATCAGTAACGCATCCAAAACCGCACTGAGTAAAGTTGCCAATGCTGCAAACAACACCAGCAACCTATACTTTTTAGAGAAAGCCATCAGTCGAAAATATTTTGACAATTAAATCTCCGACTTATCCAACTGACTAACTAAGCTTTCTGCGTATCTTTCTTCTTCAATTGACGATACCGTGTTTCAAAATCAATCGGACTTAGGTGAAGTGGAGGGAAGCCGGCTGATGTGATCATATCTGAGATTTTTTGACGTGCATAAGGATACAGAATTGATGCACAAAAACTCTCAGTCAAATGCTCCTCTTCATCAGCTGTATAACCTTTGATCAGGAATGTTCCACCTTGATCAACAGTAACACTAAATACCTCTTCCTTATCCATGGTAACATCGACAATGATTTTAACCGCCACATCAAACTGATCATCATGCTTAACACTATTGATTTCCAACTTTAAATTTGCATTTGGGCGCCAGTCTTTACTGGTACGATGAAACGGACGTGGACTTTTAAATTCAGAATGATTTAAATAAATATTTTCAATATTAAATGTATGCTTACTCTCTACCATTGTTCCTCTCTCCTATTAAAAGTGCTTCAAGTTTACCTTGCCGATGCAGACTATGCAATTCATCACAGCCCCCAATATGGACATTGTTAATAAATATTTGTGGGACTGTTCTTAAGCCATGGGCCCTGAGAATCATTTTTTCTTTTAATTCAGGGTCATTTTCAACATTGATTTCCACTACCTTAACCCCAAGCTGATCAAACAATGATTTGGCCCGTTGACAGTAAATACAATGATTTGAAGTGTACATTTCTATCACAATTAACCCTCTATGCTGATGACCTCAAAACCATCTTTCTGCCATGAGTCAATACCACCGTTTATAAAATAAGCATCAAAACCTTTGGATCTTAGGTCTTTAGCCACATTCTTAGAAACAGTGCCGTTTTGGCAGTACATCACAAATCTCTTATTCTTATCCCATGAGAATTGCTGAACATTTGTAACCCATTGACTATTTCTAAGCTGTCTTTTCCG
The DNA here is from genome assembly GCA_016874185.1 of Gammaproteobacteria bacterium. Lineage (GTDB taxonomy): Bacteria > Pseudomonadota > Gammaproteobacteria > Comchoanobacterales > Comchoanobacteraceae > UBA1515. The sequence goes on along the minus strand of VGUW01000004.1, from coordinate 30,864 downwards.
CTCAGACTTGGCCTGTAAATCAATCACCAATGCACCCTTTTGAAACATAATCGCCGCATCAGCAGCTTCAAGTGAGCCTTTAGGTCTTAATTCCTCAACCACAAGCATGATAAGAGTGACCACAAAAAGAGCTGCCAAGAAAACATGCTCACTAATAAACGACAAAAATGTTTCCATATTATGCACCTTGTTCTCGCTCTCTAAGATTACAAACATCATACTAACATAGCAAGAAATTAAAACCTAAATATTGTTTTTTTTTTGTGCTCACCGCATATTATAACTATGGAACAAAAAACATGTTTAGTGATTTTAGATGGGTGGGGTCATGCAAAACCAAGCATGCATAACGCCATTACATCCGCACACACACCCTTTTATAATGATCTGGTGCGAACCGAATTGTTCACCACGTTGCACGCTGGCGCTGAGCACCTGGATCTTCCAGCAGGGCAGTTTGGCAATTCAGAAATAGGTCATATGACCATTGGAGCAGGACGGGTTTTCCCTTCCGATCTTCGCCGGATTAACGAACAGTTGGAGCAAAACTCACTGTCATTACCGCCTCAAAATACCCATCTGATTGGCTTATTTTCAAATGGCGGCGTACACTCCCACAATCAGCACATTTTTTTACTTTTAAAGCGGCTGATTCATGATACTGCCAACAAAATTTTTCTACATATCATCACCGATGGCCGTGACCGACCTATCCATGCCTTCAAGGAAGATTTCCAACCCATTCTTTCTTTGTGCAACAACCATCCTGATCGAATCGTAATTAGCACAATTGGTGGTCGATATTTTGGCATGGACAGGGATAAAAATTGGGACAGAACCAATGCATACATGCAGCAAATACAGTCTGCAAAAGGCAGCACCTCTTTTCTTAGCTGGCTTAAGGACTATCCCCACAATGATCGCTCCGATGAATTTATTCAACCCATCAGTTTTGCTCACACCCCCATTTTAGACTCCGATAATGTTATCTGCTGCAATTTTCGAGCCGATAGAGCCCTCCAGATCTTAAAAAAAATAGAAGAATTAAAGCCCCATACCTTACTTGGCCTCACATCTTACCCTGGCTTTTCAAATATTAAAAACCTATTCCCAAAGACATTACCAACCCACGGCTTGGGACAGGTAGTCAGCGACAACCATATCCAACAAATCCGGATTGCTGAAACGGAAAAGTTTGCGCATGTGACTTATTTCTTTAACATGCTCAATGACAAGCCATACCCACAAGAAGAAAGATTACTTATCCCATCTGAAAAAGTCGCCTCTTTTGATCAAAGCCCCAAAATGAGGGCCAAAGAAATCACCGAGGCTGTTATTCAAAATATGCCAAAATATGGGCTTACCGTTTGTAATTTTGCAAATGCCGACATGGTTGGACACACAGGCAACGCTGAGGCCACGATTAAAGCAGTCGAATACTTAGACACCTGCCTTGGGCAAATATTTAAGCAATGCCTGCTAACAGGGACTGCCTTGGTTATCACCGCCGATCATGGTAATGCTGATGAAATGCGTCTTGAAAATGGCGAAGTATCTACCAGCCATTCACTGGCAATGGTCCCTCTTATCATTTGCAATACAAGATTTAAAGCTTTACTAAAAGATGAGCATCATAATTTAAGTTGCATTGCTCCCACTATTCTTGATATTATGGGCCTTGAAAAACCAAAACAAATGCAAAGCCACTCCATACTTCTATGCAAATAGCCATTTTCACCTGCTTATTTCAACTATTTGCCTCAGCCCTATTTGCCACAGAAGCCCTAAGCACCACTCAACTAAAAATCAGCAAGACCTATCAAGCCATCACAGAGCTTGATGTTTCCATCCAAGAGGAGGCAAATACCATCACTCAGCTCAAAGAAAAGATGCAATCGCTGTCCATAAACATGAAAAAAAGTCAAAACGACCTTAAAGAAAGTGAGCAACATTTAATCAATTTAAAAGCCAGCAGTCAAAATGCTCTGAACAAACTTTACCGACTTTCTTTTGCAGACAAAAGTACAGATCAAATCTACCTAACTTACTATTCACGCAAGGTAATCTCTCAGCAGCTGGCATTAACACAACTAAAGAAACAGCAAGAAACCATCATAAATAAACAGGCCGATGACCACAGGACTTTCAATCAGTACATGCAAGAACACACCCAGCTAAATTCACAGCTACTAAAGAAGAAAACAAAATTGGAATCTAAGATCGCAGAGCTTCAGTCGCTACTGGATTCCACCCTCAAGAAAGCCAACATGACACAAAATATTAATCGAGGGATTTTCTCCTCCATCCTTAATTTAAAGGGTAAACTACCCTGGCCTATCCCAGGGAAAATCACTCAGCATTTTGACAGCCCTTTATATGAAAGTCAGCTCAAAGCAGAGGCCATCCTTATTGAGCCCACTGATCACAAGGTTCTTGCCGTGCATCCTGGGAAAATCATCTACAATGACTGGCTACCTGCCTATGGATATCTGATTATTATTGATCATGGACAAAACTACCATACACTTTATGGCCATTTGGATCACACAACCATTGCACTAAATCAATTTGTTGAAGCTGGGGAAATGATTGGAGACATCAATGATGCTCAAAAAAGTAATAAGAAAATATTCTTTTCTCTCAAATATCAACTAACCGCTCAGGACCCCGAACAATGGCTATCACCCTCTTCATAAGCGCATATCTTCTTGGAAATCTCCGATTTGCATATTTAACGGCCCAACTTTTCAATTTAAAGCCCCCACACTCTTACGGTTCAAAAAACCCAGGAGCAACCAATGTAGGCCGACAAAATAAAATTGCAGGTTTTCTCACGTTCTTACTGGATGCTGCAAAAGTCTGTCTCATTTATAGCGCTGGTGTATACCTGGTTGATGAGTCAACAGCCATATGGTGCGGAATGCTGACTACCATAGGCCATATTTATCCAATCGATGGCCATGGAGGAAAGGGCGTTGCATGTTGGATAAGCCTTCTTTTCATTCTCAGCCCTCAGATGGCATTGATTTACTTTTTCACCCTATTATTATTCTATCAATTAATAAAAAATCTGGGCATGGGCAGTATTCTTTGCGTCACTGCCAGTGCTTATTTCTATCCTGATTCGTTGAATTCTGAGCAAATGATTGCATGGTATTTATTATGCTTGATCATTCTGATATCACACCGAAGTAATATCCAACAATTGATCAATTCGATAACAGGAAAATTGACCTAGGTCACACATATCCCAGCGAGAAACAGCATAATGATGCATTTGACTATCCCCTGCCATCGCTCTAAGACCCCCGCAATAAGCAATCATCAGACCATTGTCTGTGCATAAATCCAAACGTGGAGCCAAAAGGTTTACACCCACCTCATCAACCAGTCTTCGCCTTAATTCTGTATTCGCGCTAACACCTCCTGAAATCACCAAGTCATAAACCTGATAATTTTCAACAGCTCTTTGAACAACGTTGACAAAACTATCAACCACACGCCCCTGAAATGCCCTTGCAACTCTTGCCTTATTTTCAGGGGTCTGCTCTAAAGACTCCAACAATTGAACCGTTGCAGTTTTTAGACCACTAAAACTAAAATTAAATCCTTTTTGGCCTCGAAGCGGTAACGGCAAATGCAAGATCTCATTGAAATGATCAGACATGGCCAATGCTTGAATCTCTCGCCCGCCAGGGTAGCCAAGGCCCATTTTTTTAGCAACCTTATCAAAAGCCTCACCCGCTGCATCATCAATACTGCGTCCCAATAACTGGTATTTACCAAAGTCACTCATCAACATAAGCTGGCTATGTCCTCCTGAAACCAGTAAAACAAAAATTGGAAATTTCACAGACTGGCCCATCAATCCCATCATCAAATGGCCCTCCATATGATTTACAGCAATCGCTGGGATGTTTAAGCTCCTGGCCAATGTGGCTGCAAACACACTTCCTGTTAACAATGCACCAATAAGTCCAGGTCCAGCTGTATAAGCCACATGGGAAATTTCATCGCGCTTAATTCCTGATCCTCTGATCAATTTTTCAAAGAGTTTTGGCATATGCTCAACATGATCTCGAGCAGCAATTTCAGGCACAACCCCTCCATAAACCTGATGTAAATCAATTTGAGAACGCAGTACATGCCATGCACGATTTGACCGCCAATCAATCAATGCCATGCCCAATTCATCACACGATGTTTCAATACCAAGTGTTATCATCTAGCAAAAACCCACATAATCACATATAATATTAACATGAATAAAGATATTTTTAAGCAATTTCCGATCATTCAAGTCAACTCTGAAATTACGCTGCGCGAATTGAAGCATACTGACGCTTTGGCTTTTAAAAACATTCTATCCCATGAAAAGGTATCCCCCTATATCCCCAATGATGTTATTCCATCATCAATTGGGCACTCTCTTCGAGAAATTAATTTTCTAAAAGGCCTATTCACAAATCAGCAATCGGTTTACTGGGGCATTGAGCATAAAACAGAAGGGCTAATTGGAACGGCTGGTTTTGAATCATGGCTTGCATTTCATAATCGTTTAGAACTTGCATTTGAACTACATCCTGATTACTGGGGCCAAGGCATTATGACCTCATCGCTCAAATGTATTATTGATTACGCATTTGAAATCATGCAGGTCAACCGCATCGATGCTTACACCTTAGTTGATAACCAGCGTTCACACAAAATTCTTAAAAAGATTGGATTTATCCATGAGGGAACATTACACAAATACCGAATGTTCAATGGTCAATTTGTAGACATTTTTATTTTTGGTATCACCACCAAAAATGCATAATAACCCCGGTCTTTACATTCACTTTCCTTGGTGTGTTCAAAAATGTCCTTATTGTGACTTTAACTCCCATACCTATCAAGCTCAGTCTTTTGGCCCTTATACTCAAAAACTCATGGCAGATCTGAATTATTTGATCAGCCAATACGGCAAGCCCCGCTTTTCAACCATTTTCTTTGGTGGCGGCACCCCAAGCCTTTGCCCGCCCAAACATATTGCAGAATTAATCTCATACTTAAACAATAATAACCTGCTTATACCCTCCCCTGAAATCACTTTAGAGGCCAACCCAGGCACCATTGACCTTCCTCATCTTGAGGGATTTAAACACGCAGGTGTCAATCGACTATCCCTTGGTGTACAATCTTTTAATAATGATTCACTTAAACAGCTTGGCCGTATTCATGATGCCAAGGAGGCGATTAAAGCGTTTGAATATGCCCGGAAATTGGACTTCAAATCCATCAATATCGATCTCATGTACGGTCTTGTCAATCAAACATTAAAAATGGCAGAACAGGATGTTCAATTCGCATTAGACCTTCAGCCAGATCATTTATCTTATTATGAATTGACCATTGAGCCTAATACACTTTTTTATCATCAAAGACCCTCTTTGCCTGACGATGACATTTTATGTGAAATTGAAAGCAATGCCCATGCCAAAATTAACGCTCATTACTCACAATATGAAATATCAGCATTTAGCAAACCCGGACATCAGTGCAAACACAATATGAACTACTGGAAATTTGGCGATTATTGGGGAATAGGGGCCGGAGCATGTGGTAAAATAACTACCCCAAACATGATCATTCGACAGTCAAGCCATAAACACCCCAAAACCTATGAGTCCATGCCATCTGGTGATACCTTTAAAGAGCACATTGTTTCTTCTGAAGATGAGTGTTTTGAATTTGCTCTAAACCGCTGGCGACTTAATGAGCCGATTTATAATGAAGAACTAAATACACTTTCCATAACAGCAAGATCAATTTTTATAAAATTATCAGAAAATGCACAGGAAATGAATTTGATTGTTAAAACCAATAAGGGGTATGAAAAAACCAATTTTGGAATTAAATATCATAACCAACTAGTAACCTGTTATTTAAACTCAAAAAACGACTAGACAAATAGCAACCATTTTATTATGATCCTCTTAATGATGGCTTAAGGACACTATGCCAAGGAAAAATCAAAGTGAATTGTTTTTGGAAAAATCATCATCCAAGGAACGAGCTGCTCGCTTAAGATGCTTAAGAGCAATGACAAGTAAACCAAGGGAGTATTTTCAAAAAAATTATGGCATCGCACGTGGGACCCTTCAAAATTGGGAATCCGATCGAAATGGCGGCCTTACTGAGAAAGGTGCTCAAATTATCCTAAAGGCATTTATAGCAGAAAACGTGGGCTGCGACCTTTCCTGGTTACTTCACGGTGTTGGAGCTGGACCTCATTTTATCAACAAAAATTCAAATATCGACCATAGAGCAGATGCAGGCATTATTGCAAAAGAAATGCTTTTCTTTCGTCAAAGTAATGACCATGCCTCTGATTTCATCATTAAAGACCAATCGATGGCCCCGACTTATATGCCAGGCGATTATGTCTGTGGCCAAAGATATTATTTGGATAATATCAAAAAGCTTTGCGGACATGTTGTCATTGCCCAAACAGCAGCACATGGCACTTTACTCAGACTTCTAAAGCAAGGCGACGAAATTAACTTATTTCATTTATTTAGTACCAATACCGCTGGTGATTTTTACCATCAAATGCTCATTAATATTGAAATTTTATCAGCAGCTCCCATAAGCTGGCATCGCAAGCCTGAATACAACATTAATCAAGATGCACGCAAGCAGAGTCAGTCCACAGAGGAAGCTGCTTTGGCTTAACATACACAAATTCTGTAATACTATGCTCAAGGCACAGCCCTCTTTTCTCATATTTACTTTTAGTTTCCCTATCAATAAGAGGGCATACACCCAAGGTCCAACCCAAATGATCATACAATGATTTAACCGCATCGGCATATGGCTGCCAATCAGATACAAAATAAAAAACTCCTTCAGGCTTTAAGGCAAAAAACATATGATCATGAAAATGTTGCTGCAATGCCATTCGGCGCTTATGATGTCTCTTTTTGGGCCATGGGTCTGGAAAAAAAAGATGTACCGCATCAATTGACGCCTTGGGCATCTCCATAAGAACCTGCATGGCATCTTTAAATAATATTTTTACATTTTGACAGCCCTGTTCATGCACATTCATAACCATCGTACCAACGGCAGGAGGATATACATCAATGCCAATAAAGGCCACATCAGGATACATGATCACACGATCTAAAAAATCCTCACCCATACCAAAACCAATTTCAACCACCAACCGCTTACCAGCTGAAAAAGCCTCTACTTCACCCATACCAACGCTGTGACGCCCTTGTAATAATAAATCAACCCCCCTCTTTTGACGCTCACTGAGTCGGCCCTTTCTTCTTGCAAAGGTTTCAATATAATCTCGTATCATCTTGTCACATATCAATGTTACTGCTAGTCTGATCATATCAATATGGGACTTTAAATGCAATTTGCCCCCCGCTTACTTCAATGGCATCAAAAATTTGGACGACATCATTTACCATGGCAGCAAACAGAAAATCCCTATTTTATCTGGGCATCTGAAATCATGCTTCAACAAACACAGGTAATTACTGTGATTCCCTACTATTTGAAATTAATCCAAAAATTTCCCAGCGTAGAAGATCTTGCCAACTGCTCAATGGATGATTTTCTTGGCTTTTGGAGCGGCCTTGGCTACTATCAAAGAGCAAAACACATGATTCGCTGCGCGCAGATCATCACCTCAAACTATCATGGCCAATTCCCTAACCAATATGATTTGCTGCTTCAATTACCCGGTATTGGGCCCAGTACAGCCGCAGCAATCATGGCACAGGCATTCAACGCACCATATGCCATACTCGATGGAAATGTCAAACGAGTCTTAAGCCGCCTGCATGGCTTAAATGAATGCATTGACAGCACAAAAGGCATGCATGAATTGTGGCACCTTGCCAATCATCATATGCCCAAAACAGAATGCAGGACCTATACCCAAGCCATCATGGATCTTGGCGCAACAGTCTGTCAAAAAAAACCACAGTGTGGCATTTGCCCAATGTCAGACATTTGCGAGGCTCACAAGAGTCAGTTACAAAACACCCTCCCCATTCGCAAAAAAAAACGACCGGTATCTGAGTTCATCATATCCTGCCATGTTTACCGAAACAGTCAAAAGGAATATGGGTTAATACAACGGCCATCCTCAGGAATCTGGCAGGATCTGCTTTTTTTTCCACCAAGTGCAAAAAAAGGAAACCAATCCATCAAGCAAACACATTTACTAACCCATCGAAAACTTGAAATTTCTTATGAAATCCAACACACTGAACCATTGGGTATTACGCACTGGCTCACAAAAGAGCAATTACTGCATAGCGCCATCCCTAATGCACTTCGACGTGTCATTGGTGAAATAGATCATGTATTTAACTTAGGAGACTCTGTATGAGCACTGTATTTTGCCAAAGGAAAAAAGCTCATTTGCCAGCATTAAAAACCCCCCCTTTTCCTGGGGAGGTTGGCATACGCATTCAGCAAAACATTTCTCAGGAAGCTTGGAAAGAGTGGCAATCATACCAAACAAAGCTGATTAATGAATACCGACTTCGACCCAGTGACCCAAAAGCTAAAAAATTTATAATTGAAAGTATGTTGGCCTTTCTTTTTGAAGGAAAAGAAAATGAATTGCCTAAATATAAACCAGAATGAGATTGAATTTCACTTGACGAGTCTATGATAACCATGTATAAAAATCTAATGGCCGGGTAGCTCAGTAGGTAGAGCAGAGGACTGAAAATCCTTGTGTCGGCGGTTCGATCCCGCCCTTGGCCACACCATGATGCGAAATTTTCATCTCGTCCCCAGCCAAGTAGGGACTACCCAGGCAAGTCTACTGAAAATCCTTGTGTCGGCGGTTCGATCCCGCCCTTGGCCACAACATGATGCGAATTTTTCATCTCGCCCCCAGCCAAGTAGCGACTACCCAGGCCAGTCTGCGGACAATTGAGCCTATATTTAACCTCATAATTCACCAATGACACAATCATTATTCCTGCCAATACAGATGTTAACAATAGTGCCATTTTAAAATTCATCAAGCTATACATCAGGTTCCCGGCGAAGAAAACCAGCAATGATACTAAAAACATATAAATTATCATTTGCACCCATCTATTCTTAGTATCAATTTTTGACACCTTGAAATTATTTTCTTCAACTGGAACTTGAGCTTTAACCCCTGTTTGATCGGAAGATCCTGCTGACAAATTAATTGGTTTTTCTTGCACATTTGGGCGATTTTCTTCTAATGTCTTATCAAATGCATCCTTGACTGATTGATCCCAATCCTTTGGATATCGAATTACTCTCAGCGTTTTGCATTGTGTGATATTGAACCATTCAGCTTTTGCCCCTTTGGCCTCTGAAAGGTCAAGTTCTATCAGATTAGTGGTGTTCGTTAACAAGTTGCTGTTATCTTTACAAAAAATTTTACCAGAAAGTTTAATCACTCTAGCCAAAGAGTGGAAATTTGAGGATTGATGATTCAAAAAAAAAGGACAGCCCTCAAAATGAATTTCAGATGCCTTAAGCTCAAAAACACAATCATTTAAACATACAAAACAAGAAGGTTCCAAATAAATACAATCTCCATGAAGAGTTAAATTTTTTAACCGTATATTTAAAGATATAAACGCATTTTCTTTTATAGTTAATTTAGAAAAATTAAATTTCAATGAAAGATATCCTTTATCTTTTATCAAATTATTAATATCTACAAAACCTAACCAACCTTCTTCAAAAGTAAATTCCTTGATACTAAGCTCTTTTTTTTCTCGCAAAAACTTTCTTGGACTATTTCCCCCTTGATTAGTTTTTCGCTTTCCTGGACTGGCTGTTTTGAGCATAATTTAATCTGCATTTAAATAATTTGTTAGATTGTATGATAAAAATTAGAAAAAACCAAATCAATTAACAAAAAGCTCACCTCAAATCCCTAACGATGCTGAGTAAAAATCGATTAAACGCACCTGAAGTTTTGGAAGCCCATAGGCAGGAAAAAAACATCGAAAAGAAAATCAAAGCAAATGAGATCAATACACTCACCAGCGACTCACTGACTAAAACTCCCAGTGGATCTACAGAGCCCATGCTAATGGCAATCCGAATCACTGCAACCATTCCTAAACTTGTCAGCAACATAAATCGCCATAAGATAGCCCACGAAAAACCCAACAATTTTAACATAGCTCGCTCTTTGATTGTTTACTGATACCATTGTGTCATAAAAATATTATTTCAAGCAACCCCATAAAAAACGCCCTGAAAAGCCGAAGGCTAAACAAGGCGCCAGATAGTTAGAAAATTTTATGGATTGCAGTTAATGAATGATGCTTACATCATTCCTCCCATGCCTCCCATGCCTCCCATGCCTCCCATGCCACCTGCAGCTGGAGCTTCTGATTCAGGCTCCTCATCCGTAATCATACATGCTGTTGTAATTAACATGCCAGAAATTGATGCCGCATTTTGAAGAGCAGAGCGTGTAACTTTAGTAGGGTCCAATATTCCCATCTTGAGCATCGACCCAAACTCACCAGTGGCTGCATTATAACCAAAATCACCACTGCCCTCTCTGACTTTATTGACAATCACAGAGGCATCTTCACCCGCATTTGTTACAATCATACGAAGAGGCGATTCCAAGGCCTTGCGAACAATCTGAATACCTGAGTTCTGGTCTTCATTTGCCCCCTTCAGGCTTTCAAGTACTGCAATACTTCTAACCAATGCTACACCGCCACCGGGAACAACGCCCTCCTCTATTGCTGCGCGTGTGGCATTGAGTGCATCTTCAAATCGATCTTTCTTTTCTTTCATTTCAGTTTCAGTGGGCGCGCCAACTTGAATCACAGCAACACCGCCTGAGAGTTTTGCCAATCGCTCTTCAAGCTTCTCTTTATCATACTCACTGGTTGATGCACCAATTTCCGCCTTGATTTGTGCCACACGTCCCTGAATATCAGATGCATGACCTGCACCACCTACCACTGTGGTTTCATCTTTATTCACAATAATACGTTTTGCAGAACCCAAGTCATCAAGTGTCGCATTCTCAAGTTTAAGACCAACTTCTTCTGAGATCACACGGGCACCGGTTAGCACCGCCAAATCTTGTAGCATAGCCTTGCGCCGATCACCAAAACCTGGCGCCTTCACTGCACAAACCTTGACAATACCACGCATATTATTTACGACCAGTGTTGCAAGAGCCTCACCCTCGACATCTTCAGCAATCATCATCAACGACCTTGAAGACTTTGCAACATTTTCAAGCAATGATAAGAGTTCACGAATATTGCCAATTTTCTTATCAACAAGAAGGATCAAAGGGTTGTCCAGCTCACAAGACATATTTTGTTGATTATTAACAAAATATGGAGATAGATACCCACGGTCAAACTGCATTCCCTCAACGGTCAGAAGCTGGTCAGTATCACTCTTGCCTTCCTCAACAGTCACCACACCCTGTGGACCAACTGCTTTTATTGCATCAGCAATCAATTTACCTACCTCAACGTCATTGTTCGCAGAAATTGTAGCCACATGCGCAATAGACTCATTGGTGGCACAGTTTGTTGACAAGGTTTTTAACTGCTCAACAACCTTTGCCACAGCCAAATCAATTCCTCGCTTCAAATCCATCGGATTTGCACCCGCTGTTGCACTTTTTATTCCATGATTCACCAAGCCCTGAATCAACGCTGTCGCTGTGGTAGTCCCATCTCCTGCAGCATCGTTTGTTTCTTTTGCCCCCTGAACTATCGCTTGCTTTATCGCCTCTTCAAGGGGGTTTTTAAATTGCAATGCCTTGGCAATGGTAACACCATCTTTGGTAAAATGCGGCGAACCATACTGCTGAATCATACCCAATAAACCCATAGGTCCCAGTGATGCAGTCACTGGGCGCGCAACTTTCTCAACAGTTTCCAAAATAGCCCATCTGACATCTTGACCATGAGTGATTACTTTTCCTGCTGCCATTTTTCTCTCCTTTAAATAATTGTTCCCATAATATCATCTTCTCTTAAAATCAAAACTGTTCCCAGCTTGGACTTAAACTCAGTACCGGCATATTTGCCAAACAGCACTACATCACCTACCGCAATATCCATGCCTGCAAAATTTCCGTCTTTTAATCTTTTACCTGGACCTTTTGCAATCACCTCACCTTTTTGAGGCTTCTCTTTATCAGCGGTATCTGGGATCACAATCCCACCAGCTGACATGGTTTCTTGCTCAGCAACTCTAACTGCGATTCGATCGCCATAAGGTTTGATATTTGACATAACTTTTTACACCTCATTATTTCATCATCTCTAATATGCCGTCCAATTTGCAATTTTCAAGTCCATCCATTAAAATTAATTTTTATTGGCACTCATGTTTATGCTAAATCCCGTCAAACTGGCACAGAAACTCATTCAATTCGTCACTGTCACCCCCAATGATCAAGGTTGTCAATCCTTTATTCACCAGCAACTTGCTCCCTATGGATTTATTTTGCACGATCTTTCCACACATGGCGTCACTAACACTTTTTTAATCAAAGGCAGAGGTCCTTTAATTCTGATTAGTGCACATACTGATGTCGTTCCTGCTACCGAAGGCAACTGGCAACACCCTCCCTTTTGCGGCATTATTGACAATAATATGCTGTATGGGCGCGGTGCATGCGACATGAAGGGCGCTTTGGCAGCAATGATGACTGCACTGAGTCAGATCTCCCCTCAGCACTGCGCCATTGGCCTGGCACTGACCAGTGATGAAGAAGGCCCCTCTGAATACGGATCAAAAATAATCACAGATTGGCTAAATAAACAAGGCCTTCATCCAGAATGCACCCTCATCATTGAACCCACCTCCAATAACAAATTGGGCGATAACATCAAAACAGGTCGCAGAGGTTCTTTGTATGCAGACATTTCAATCAGCCCCAAAGCAAATCACGTGGCTTACCTGCCATCTGATCAAAACCCTGTTTTTGAAATAATGAAAATGATATCAGCCTTAGCCAACCTTTTTAAAGATCCGGCCATTAATTTTCATCTGGTAAAAATATCAGCCGGACATGCCAACAATGTCACACCCCACCATTTCCAAATGCGATTTAATTGGCGACATGATGCCTCTTTACCTGTGCAGCAGATCAAAGAATTAACCCAAGAGCTTCTTCTGGCTTACGATGCCCAGATTTCATGGACCCAAGGCGCTGATCCCTATCAGTCTCAATCCAATCTTCATGCAAAACGCATGAGAGATATCATCCAACAATCTGAAAAATTAACCCCAACTTTCACACACACCGGTGGAGCAAGCGATGGGCGATTTTTTGCCTTAATTAGTAAAGAAATATTTGAGTTTGGCCTGGTCAATCAAACCATTCATCAAGCAAATGAATGCACCTCCATACAGGATATTGAGACACTATCCAATATTTATCTTAATTGGCTTGAGCAAACTGACGAATCCTTTGCATCAAAATCAGATACTCAGAGGTAAGATTAGCAGCATTCCAGGTAATTTTTGACTTTACTTTGCCTGAGAGTGCACAGACCAATAGCCAAATCTGATGCAAATCCTCATTATAAACATGCAGGCTGATCATATGCACCAAATGCATCAGCTGATTAATACAGCACTCATGGTCATGACAATTCATTAACTGCCTAATAAGAACTTCATCTTCAATCTGAGATTGCAAATACTGATTAAAAATAATCAACCACTCAATGTTTGAAGATTGCGCCTGACAATCTATCAATACACAACGACTTTGGATGGTTTTTAGCACCCTTTCTCTAGACGTACTTAACAGTAAACAGCGCAGATAAGCTGGAGGCTCCTCTAATAATTTTAAAAGAGCATTGGCCACAGACGCATGCATATGCTGCACATGATGTAGCACCAAATATTTATAAGCCGATAACCTAGGACCCGTCCATACAAAAGATAGTCCGCGTCTGATATCATCGACCGATGGTAAGTTTTCTGAATTAAAATCAATATAATAAGCATCAATATGCTCAGAAAGATTAAGCGCCTGGGTGCTAAAAAGACTTAACCAATCATTGGTTAAGTTTGAAAACTGATCTTCATTTGCAACACATAGCGTCACTGCATTATGGTTAAATATATTCACGCAGCTTTAAAACCTCAATCATTTGACTTTGAATATAGCCCAAAGGCAACATGGCATCAATCACCACATATCGGTCAGGATATGTTTGCGCCAGATCCAAATACTTTTCACGCACCCGACCAAAGAACTCCATTTTTTCAGACTCAATTCGATCTGGCGCATCTGCCCGCTGCTGCATGCGTAAAGTCATGTTTTTCAATGGTAAATCAAGTAAAAACGTCAAATCAGGCCGAAGACCTTGAGTGGTTAATTGATCCAATGTCGCAATCACATTTTCACTGATCCCCCGACCTGCGCCTTGATAGGCATAACTGGCATCAACAAAGCGATCACAAAGAACCCAATAACCAGCCTCCAACTTGGGCTGAATCAACTGCTGAACATGCGAGGCACGCCCAGCAAACATCATGAGAAGCTCACTGACTGGTGGGATATCATACAATTCTGCCACAAGCATCCCTCTTAAACTATCAGCAAGCTTGGTGCCACCAGGCTCACGGGTTTTACAGACCTGTATGCCTAATTTCTTTAAATACTCGCACAAATGCAAGACTTGCGTTGATTTCCCAGCACACTCAATGCCTTCAAAGCTGATAAATTTACCCTGAGTCATTTTTCATTTTCTCCTTCATTCTTCCATGTTCTTGCAAGGTCCTGGAAAAATGATGCCGACCATCGGGCATCAAAACATAATATAAAATATCATTCTCACCCCTGGGGTGCAAGGCTGCATACAGCGACTCCCGTGATGGCATACATATCGGATGCAATGGCAGTCCACTGATTTGATAAGTATTCAGTTCATTTTTCATTTTAATGTGCTTATAAGCAACATGCTGAATGTTTTTTAGGCCATAGATTGCAGTGGCATCAATTTGCAAACGCATGTTTTTTTGCAGACGATTTAAAATGACCTGAGCGATTTTCTGCCGCTCATCGATCAGTTTTGACTCCTTTTCCAACATCGAGGCAACAATGATTGCTTCTTCCAGGGTTTGCCAAGGCAGTCCAACATCTCTGTCCTTCCATATATCTGCCAAATATTCAACCTGAGCTTTTTTTGCACGCGCTAACAAATCCGAGGGTTGATCCCCTTTCACAAAAAAGTAAGTGTCCGGAAGCAGGCTGCCTTCCATCAGATTCACATCACCTTGTGCCAAATGAGTATTATTCCTGAGTGCTTGAGTAATATCAAAAACATCTTCACCTTCAATAATTCGAAATGAATGCTGCTTTACTCTTCCTAAAATCATCCTATAAAACAAAGACCAAACAGGATCACCCCGCTCAAATTGATATTCACCTGTTTTAATTTTATGATCCAAACCAAGGCTGACAATCGCACTTCTTAAAAGAAGACCTGGAAGTTGGAAGTCATTGTATTGAATTTTGTATACAATTCGACCATAAGAGTCCTGATCACTGACCACAACCACCCCAGAATTTTGAAAAACATCGGCCTGAATGAGAAACCAGCAGCCAATAAATGCATTTAAGGTAAATGAGATAAGCGCCAAAAAAGGCCGGGCATCATTTTTGAAAAATGAGGGATACATTTGTGCCACCAAACCCAAATGAATTACTCATTACATAATCCATCGAGTGATTTTGTGCATAATGAGGTACTAAATCATAACCAAAACTAGACTCAGGGTCATCCAAATTAATAGTTGGCGGAACAACCTGATGCTCAAGGGCCATTATAGAAATGGCAGCCTCATAAGCACCTGCAGCACCGAGCATATGGCCATGCATTGATTTTGTTGAAGAAACTTTTAGTGCACGCTGACCAAATACTTGATAAAGCGCATTTAACTCCGATAAATCACCCAGAGGCGTAGATGTGGCATGAGCATTCACATAATCAATCCCATCATGATCTAACTGAGCATGAGCTAAAGCTCGCTTCATGGCCAATGTCGCACCCGTTCCCTCAGGATGCGGCTGAGTGATGTGATAGCCATCAGAGCTCATACCATAACCCACAACATAGCCCCGTGCTTTTCTTTTTCGTGCCTCAAGATGCTCTTTTGATTCAAGAACCAACACAGCAGCACCATCGGCAATCACAAAACCATCACGACTTTTATCCCAAGGTCTTGACGCGCGTGATGGATCATCATTTTTTGTAGACAATGCTCTTAATGATGCAAATCCAGAAATAGACAGGTCTGTTGCAGCCGCCTCTGCACCCCCAACAAGCACCACATCGGCTTGCCCGGTCTCGATCAGCATGGCACCAAGGGCAATGCTATGAGCAGAACTGGCGCAGGCTGAAACAGGCGCAAAGTTCACACCCTGAATCCCAAAACGTGAAGCAACCAAACCACCTGCCAAATTAATAATGCTACCTGGAATGAAAAAAGGCGAAACCCTTCTGGGAGAATCGATCAGTTTCATCTGATTATCTTGAATGGTCCTGATACCGCCAATGCCTGAGGTTAGTAGCACTGCGCACCGATCAGTCTTTAAGTCAGCCTCAGTTAAACCTGCATCCTTGATCGCATTGGCTGCAGCTTGATAGGCATATAGTATAAACGAATCATATTTTCGTGATTCTGATTCAGGCAGATCCAGTGGATAATCACCCACCACAGCACCAATGCGAACACGAACATCTTCAGGCAAATGACCAATTTTAGTCACACCGCTAACTCCATTGGAGATCGCTGACCAAACTGATGAAGGATCACACCCCAACGCTGATATCAGACCAACGCCCGAAACCGCCACTTGCCTTAACATCTAAATCACTCAGAACCTTCTTGATCAAGGGCTTTTTTAACATAAGCAATCAAATCAAGAACTGTAACCAATTTCTCAGTTTCTTCATCAGGAATATGAATTCCAAACTCATCTTCTAATGCCATCACAACCTCAACTGACTCAAGCGAATCTGCGCCCAAATCATCTTTGAATGATGCGGTTTCTTTAAAATCTTCTTCAATACGCAATGACTCGGCAATCACTTTTTTTACACGATCTTCAATTGACAACATAACCGTTCTCCACTCAGGTTTTTACATTCTATCTAAATTTCTTGCGATTTCCAATACAATTTTATTATGCTGATAGGTACATCCCACCATTAATATGCAGGGTCTGACCTGTCATGTAACCAGCACCCATAATAAATCCAACAGCTTGCGCAATTTCATCTGGAGTGCCCATTCTATCCATTGGGATCCTTTGCATAATGGCCTGACGATCAGCATCTTTTAATCCTTTTGTCATATCCGTATCAACAAAACCTGGAGCAATCGCGTTAACTGTAACATTTCGTCGAGCTCCCTCAAGTGCTAAAGCTCGAGTCAAGCCCTCCATGGCAGATTTTGCCGCAACATAATTGGCTTGACCCACGTTACCGATGCGACTAACCACCGACGATATGTTGATCACACGGCCCCATTTTTTTCTCAGCATATGCTTGAAACATGCCTGAGTAATCATAAATGGGCCATTTAAATTGGCCATCATGGCATCCTGCCAAGCCTCCCATTGTAGCCGAATAAATAATGCATCTTGCGTTAGGCCCGCATTATTAACAAGCACATCAGGCCACAGGCCCTTTTCATTTAACTCTTTTAAAAATGCATCCACACTGGCTTTATCCATTAAATCAAGGGAAAGCCAGCTCACTCTCTCATGCGCAAGTAAATCCCTTGGGGCTGAGTCCACAGACCTGGATGTTAAAACCAATTTCTCAACCGCTGGATTGAGTAACATTGACTTGGCCATTGAATAACCAATGCCTCGACTGGCCCCTGTAATTAATACAATCATATCTCTTCCCATTTTAAAACCATACTGCCCCAGGCCATTCCTGCACCAATCGCTGTTAAAACCAAAATGTCTTGATTTTTCAAACGATTATTTTCATGTGCATGTGCCAAACCTAACGGAATTGATGCCGCTGAAGTATTGCCATAACAATTCACTGTCTTGTAGAAAATCTGATCATCGATGCCCAAATTTTTTGCAACACTTTGCAAAATTCGATCATTGGCCTGATGAGCAAAAACAAAGTCCACATCTTCAATCGCTTTATTTGCCAAATGTAAACTTTGTAAAACTGAACGTGACAAAGCACCCACCGCCAAGCGATAAACTTCCTGTCCTTGCATTTGAATCACCGGCTTAACCCCTTCATGAATACGCCCTTGATCCATCAAAATATCACAAAATGCAACCTTGGAATCAAAACAGGTTGATAAAAAAACATCCTGCTGTGCTCGCTCAAGCATGAGGCCACCGGCGCCATCACCAAACAAGACAGCGGTTGCGCGATCATTGTGATCGATCAATTTAGACATCGCATCCGCACCAATCACCGCAACACGAGAAACCATGCCAGCCCCAATCAGGGCCCTGGCTTGCGCCAATGCCACTAAAAAACCACTGCAAGCAGCATTAACATCAAAATGAAGACCATCAATCTCGCATGCGCTGGCCACACGGTGCGCAAGTGAGGGCAGTACTTTATCTGCACTGCATGTGGCAACAATCACACTATCTGGCCGACCTGATTTCTCAATCAATTGCGCCAAAACTGGAACTGTAATATCCAAAACAGACTCGTTTTTTTTAAGCCAAAACCGTGACTGAATGCCTGTGCGCTGAGCAATCCATTGATCTGATGTGTCTAAATAAGATCCAAAATAACTATTTGGAATTTCCTCACTGGGCAGCTGGGTAGCTATTGCACTGATTCGGCTAAAGAACAACGCCTTTCCTCCAACATGAACTGCTTGGCAAAAAATAAGGATTGAAGGAAGGAACTGACATCTGCGCGGCCATGCACTTTCAAAACAGGCTTTTTCGCCCCTGCCAAAATAGCCACCTGGTGATGCTGATGCATCTGAATAAATTGCTGAAGGGGGCTGTGATTCCATAAAGCAAGCTTTCCAAATAGCGTTTTAGCCAATGAGCGCATCAACCCTTTAGCAGTATAAGTAAAAGCTCCTTCAAATGATTTAAGCATAATATTGCCTATCATTCCATCTGTGATCAAAAGATCAACTGTCTGTTGAAATACCTCATGAGGCTCTATAAATCCTTGGAAATCAAATTCAGCGCAATTTTGCATCAAGGCATAAGCTTCCTTTAAAGAAGTAGGGCCTTTTTCAGCCTCTTTGCCAATATTAACCAACGCAACTTTAGGACGTTCAATGGGTAGCATCTGAGCACAAAACCTTGCCATCTCGAGCATTTGCTCAGCCGATAAAGTTAAGTTTGCACCCAAATCTGAGCAATAAAATGCACATCCGGGCATCTTGCTCATTAATGCAGGTCTTTTTAAGCAATCATTATGCATACCCACCATATGCTTGGTCATTGCAATCAGCGCGGCAGTATTCCCGGCAGAAATGGCAACCGCATTTCCAGGTGAATCGGCAAGCATTTTCAGGACCTTACCCATGGAGGTGCTAGAGCCTTTTCTTAAGGCAGTGGATGGACTATCAACCATGTGAATGACATCCGATGCAAACTCATAATGAAAATGACGCGGCTTTTTTGCGATTTGATCATTTGATAGATGACCTACAAGAACAATTTCAAATCCATTTGAAAATTTAGAAAATTGACAGGCAGCTTGAAAAATAGCATCAGGGGCATGATCACCGCTGCCAATATCGATAATGATTTTATTCTGCGACATCTGCTTTCGCAGCCGGCTTCACTGGCTGACCACGATAAAAACCAGTCTTAGTGACATGATGTCTTCGATGAGTTTCACCTGTTACCTGACATACGGTTAAGGCCTCATTTTTAAGTCCGTCATGTGATCTGCGCTGACCACGACGTGAACGGGTAACTCTTGATTTCTGAACTGCCATGGGATACACCTTTTCAATTTTCATGGTATTATATAGAATCTCAACAGGTAATTCAATAAGATGACCACCCTCCCTCCTATAATTCTTGGCTCAGCCTCAAAGACACGAAAATTACTGCTGGAAAAACTTAAAATTGACTTTACAGTGCTATCACCTGATATTGATGAATCCCCCAAAGAGCATGAAGATGCCAAATCCCTCTCACAACGATTGGCGCTTGAGAAAAACCTGACCCTTCAACAAAAAATCGTGCAACCGGCCGTTATTATTAGCTGCGACCAAACCATGCTAGTGAATGATGAAATCATTGGCAAACCTTCAGACAAATCCCATGCCATTTCCATCATCACCCGCTGCTCGGGCAAAACTGCTCATTTCTTCACCAGTTTATGTGTTTATGACCCAAGCAGTAAAAGCATCTTTTCAAAAACAGTTACCACTGAAGTAACTTATAAGCCATTTACTGCAGAAACTGCAGCTAATTACATCCAAAACGAAGACACCCTTAATGCAACAGGCGCCATACATTGTGAGGGCCTTGGCATCTGCCTGCTTCAGTCCATTCAATCAGATGACCCAAATGCAGTCCTTGGCTTACCACTGATCGAGCTTTGCAGCATTTTAACACTCATCGGTTTTAAACTGCCTTAGATTTATCCGCCAAGCTTACCACTAAATCTTACAAGCCTCTTTTTCCGCCAAAAGAAATGCCGACAGCTGACCGATGTTGTCAAATACCCGTGAGGCGCAAGGCTCAAGATCGATGCGCGCGCAAACACCCCAGGTTAATCCCAACATATCAGCCCCGGCAGAGTGAGCGGCATGGGCATCATGGGTGGTATCACCCACCATGACCATTTGCTCAGGAACACAGTCAAGACGTTTTGCCACCTCAAGCAACATTGCAGGATCTGGTTTTGCTCGCGATTGATCGGCGCAGATCCAGGTTTCAAAATAACCACTCATGGCAGATGATTTAAGCTCTCTCTCAAATTCTCTTGCACATTTATTGGTCGCAACGGCAAGGCGGTATCCAGCCTGTTTCAACTGAGCCAGCGCTTGCTCCACATGATCAAATAAAACAATTGGAAAATTGGCATAAATTTGGCGATAAGTGGTCCAAAACAGCTCCACCGAAACACCGCTATCTCCAAACAAATAACGACAAACCTCCGTCTCACCAAGCCCAATGCCTTTTCGCACATACTCAGCGTCAGGCACATCCATGCCCAAATGCTCACAGGCTATTTGCACCGAGCGAACAATGGTTGATACCGAATCAAACAACGTTCCATCCCAGTCAAAAATAATCACTTCTTTTGATATAATGTATGTAGACATCGTTGTTGCTCCTCAGTTAATGGCGCCTGAAAAAAAAGGTCATCCCCTTTATAATTAAATTTCAATTCACTGGCATGTAAAAAAGGAATTTGCTTGGACCATCCCAGGCATGAACCCTTTTCCCCATAAAGTGCATCACCTATAACTGGGTGACCCAGCTCAGATAACATAACACGAATCTGATGCATTCGACCAGTACTGATTTTAACCTGCATGTGTGAAAACTGATCTGTAACATAAAGGGGGTAAAATTCACTAACAGCCCACTTTCCCTGGTCTGAAATTATAACTTTGCGATCAAGCTTCTCAAGCTGCATTCTATAAACCTGTTCCATGTTTTGCCAACGACCATGAACAATCGTTAGGTAAATTTTCTGTGCAGATTGCAATGCAAGCTGTAAATCCCTGGCTGCCACGGTTGATTTGGCCAACATAAGTACACCACTTGTCCCCCGATCCAACCGGTGCAACGGATACACCCTTTTTCCTAAAATCTTAAATAAACAATCCGCTATACCGTAGGTAAACCCGTCACCAGGCTGACAGACCATACCCACTGGCTTATTCAACACAATAAAATCATCATGTTCTAATAACACAGCGCGCTTAACTTTTAATAGCATATCAGCATTGATCTCAACCTGCTTTGCAGGAAGATCTTGTAAAAAAGGCAAAGACACAACATCCCCTGACACCAGGCCAGCAACAACTCTTGCCCTTTTGCCATTTACCCTAATACTCCCTTTACGAATCATTCGATACAAATGCGCTTTTGGCACTTCTCTCACGCGCGATAAAAGAAAATTATCAAGACGCTGCCCCTGCTCTCCCGCAGTGACTTCAAATTTTGTAACTTCCGCCATAAACCCCACTAAATTCAAATAATTCATTGATGAAATGATCATACATGTGTTAATATACACTGCGCAATCAAAGTGCGCAAACGGACTGACCGCTCTCTTGCGAGCCATAAAGCAAACGAACAATATCTCGCCATACTTTTTGACAGAGACACAGCGGACAGAGTGTAATGTAAACTTAAGGTTAAACAATGACCATTATATGTATCAATGCAACCCTAGAAGGCGAATGCCGGGTTGCCACCCTTGTCGACCAAAAACTCGAGTATCTCGATATTGAAGACAGCACCCAATACCGCCAAAAAGGCAATATTTACTCAGCAACCATCACCAGTATTGAAGAAAGCTTAGATGCTGTTTTTGTTAACTATGGCAATGGCCGCCACGGTTTTCTTCCCTACAAGGAAATCGCTGAAATTTATCACCTAAAAAAAGGCAGCGCGGATGGCCCCAGCCCAAATATCAATGAAACTCTCAAAACTGGTCAAAAATTACTGGTTCAAATTGAAAAAGAGCAACGCGGAACCAAAGGCGCGGCACTAACCACCTACATTAGTCTAGCAGGCTCTTATTTAGTGCTTATGCCAACCAATACCTCTGGAGGAGGCATCTCTAAACGCGTTGACGCCAATGTCCGCGACAACACCCGCGAACTTTTAAGTCAACTTCAAATTCCTGAAGGCATGAGCGTTATCATTCGCACAGCTGGCGCAGGTCGTTCACTTGAAGAACTCAGCTGGGACCTACAAATGCTATTGACTCATTGGAATGCTATTGAAGCAGCTTACAGTGACAGCAAAAAGCCACAGCTTATCCATAAGGAAAGTGATGCAATTATTCGCGCAGTTCGAGATCAACTCAAACCAAATGTAGAGCAAATCATTGTTGATAATGAAAAAATCTTCTACAGCCTATGTGAATACATCCAAAAAGCAAGGCCTGATTATGCAGATCGGCTAAAGCTTCACCAAAACAATGTGCCTTTATTCACCCACATGCAAATTGAAGCCCAAATCGAAAAGTTATTTGCAAGAAAAATTGACCTGCCATCTGGCGGAAGCATTGTGATTGATTCCACTGAAGCTCTGACCGCGATTGACGTCAATTCTGCCAGTGCAACCAAGGCTGACAACATTGAAGACACCGCTTACAAAATCAATATGGAGGCTGCTGAGGAGGCCGTTAGACAAATCAGACTGCGTGACATTGGCGGTATTATCATCATCGACTTTATTGATATGAGCGTCAAAAAACGTCGCAATGAAATTCACGCATTTGTCAATGAGCAATTCAAGCCTGATAAGGCCAAGGTTAATGTCAAAGAGCTGTCTGAATTATCCGGCATCATGGAAATTTCCCGACAACGAATTTCCCCACCACTTAGTGAATCTCATCTTACAGCCTGTTCTCACTGCCAAGGACAAGGCCTGGTACGAAACACCACGGGCTTTGGAAACCATATTCTGCGAAAAATTGAGCAGTCCGCTGTAGGCTCCACCTGTGATCTTATTCAAGTACAAGTCCCATTTGATATCGCAAACTATATGCTCAATGCTCGCAGTGAAGCTATCTCTGATATCAAAAAGCGATACAATATTGACATCTGCATTCTAGCCAATCCACAGCTGCTGGACCAACGTTTCTTACTCAAACGAATTAAGATAAACGAAGAGCGTGGATCAGGTACTGCAGAGCAGTATATCCGCCTTGATGAAAAATCAATTGATGAGAGCACCCCTACTTGGCAATTAGATAAAATGAATGCCAAAAACAATCAGCCCATGGGAAGCGGCATCACGCAAAGCCATCCCCAAAAACCAAAACACAGCAACTTCTTACAACACCTGTGGAATAAGTTATTTGGAAAATCCAGTAGCGAAAAATTTGCAACCGGACATCAAAATGACAGCAGCCAAAAACGCAGGTCCAATCAAAGAAAACGAAGCAATGCAAGTACCAATGACCAACCACAATCCAGAGATGCAAGCCAGCATCGTTCAAACAATCGTTCTTCTGGAAGAGCAAGAGGCCTAAATCGTTCACGTCGTCGTCAAAACGATCATGAGACTTCTAACTTTTAATCTCATCAAGGATTAAAGGGGAATCAACGGGGGTTTGTAATACAAGCCCCCTTTTTTCTTCACCCAAATGAAGGAACTGGATTTTAAGATCCCATACAGGCAATACCTGCTTGAACTGATCAGCCCACTCAATCCATAGTTGATGCACTTTTTGTTCCATCAAATAAGATGGGAAATCCAGAAAAAAAATATCCTCTTTGGACAGTCGATAGCAATCTGCATGCACAACATTTAGCTGCTCTAGCTCATAAATCTCTACGATCGTATATGTTGGACTGACTACAACTCCGTGATAGCCACAAGCGGCCAAATAATAACGCATGAAAGTAGATTTACCTGCACCCAAATCCCCCTCTAAAAAGACAAGAACCGATTTGCCCTTAAGATAGCTTGCAAGTTTTCTAGTCACCTCAGTCAGTTCTATCTCATTTTCAAGACTCAGTGAATACTGCTTCATAATCCCCCCATAACACTGGTCTATTCAAACGCGACAAGGCCAAGCCAACTTGTAAAGCCTTTAGAACGGCATCCAATGAGCGATGGCCTTGCGCACAAAAAGAGCCAACCAACCCAGCCAGGATATCCCCAGTCCCTGCTCGAGAAAAAACTGAGAAATCAGCGTTTACAACATAAAAGGCCTCTCCCTGAACCAGTACTGGATAATCCCCTTTTAATAGAACAACAGCCCCCGTTTGACGAGCAACCTTTAATGCACTAACTACCCGATGCTGCTGAATGTGTTTTGAGCTAACGCCCAAAAACCTGGCCATTTCGCCTGCATGCATTAATATGATTTTTTCACCGTTAAATTCGCAGACAAATTCAAGCGCACCTGCGTCAATAACATGGGTGCCTTTTAGCTGACCAGCCCATGCCATTAATGGAGAATTTGGCAACATACCCAGCCCCCAAACAAAAACAGAGGCTCGATCAAAATAATAGCGCACCTCAGGCTGAAAAATATTTGCCCAAATAATACCACTTTCATCCGCAGGCACAGGCGCCTCACTCACTGCAAGCACATAGCCAGCACCAGAAATCATAGCAGCTTTTGCACCCATAACAAGAGCTGAGGCAAACAAGGGGGATCCGCCAAATAAAGCCACAGCCCCTTTATCATATTTATGGGCACAATGCCTGCCTGATGGCCTAAATGATTCAAGCTCAATGAAGACACCCGCTGTCTTAACTGGATGAATGACCATCGTCTGGGCACCAAAAAAAGAATGATTAAACACACTCGGACTATATGCCCCATCCAACAAGATTTGATCACATTTAATATTCCCATCCACATCAGTGCTTGGAAGAAAAATAGACAACACAGGAACATGTATCTGCTTAAAATCATGGTTATGAGACTGATCCCAATAAGCATCAATAAACCAATCCATAGGAACATTTTTATCTGCTTGATAAAGCCTTATTTCTGGCAATTGAGCTTTAAGATATTGCCCTATTTCTGAAGTAGGATCATAACCTATTACACAACGGTGCAATTGACTGAAAGAGCGTAACCACCGACATGCTTGATACAAAAAATCTTGAGAGCACTTCCTTTGATCATCAGCATAAATGTGATCAAGCTGAATCACGAAGCGAACATCCAATTTTTATAATATTTCAACTCCTCAATTGAAAGATAAATATCTTCAAGTGAGCGATGGGGTGAGTTTCCTTTTTCAAAGGCAGCATCCTTACTCCACTGCCCATGCAAAATCTTAAGGGTCGAAACATCTAACATCCGATAATGCAAAAGCTGATTAAACATGGGCATGTACTTTATGATGAACCGACGATCAGTATGGATTGAGTTACCCGCCAGAATGATTGACTGGTCCTGCATGAGGGGTTTAATTTTCTCATAAACCAATGTATCGAGCGCTTGAATTTTAAGATCTGATTTTCGCACCAAGCTCAACAATCCACTTTTCGTGTGATGCTCTTGACACCAAGGGCCCATGTTTTGTAAAACACTTTCCGAGCAGCTGAGAACTGCATGAACAGGCGGAAGCAATTCTTTCATATCAGGATCAGTCAGCACCATTCCAAATTCTAAAATTTGGTCGCCATCCTCTAGCCCCGTCATTTCTAAGTCAACCCATGCCCAAATCATAAGAATCCTATCGTAATCTATTTATTATTCTGGCATAATAGCCATGATTTGCAATAGGAAAATCATCATATGAACCAGGTCAATGACTTAGTGCGTGCCTTAGAAGATGCCAAAGCACTAGAAATTGTAATAATTGATATCCGAAATAATGCAGACTTTGCTGACTATTTTATCATCTGCAGTGCAACCTCTAATCGACACGCCAAAACCATTGCTGACAACTGCGCCCTTGCAGCAAAAATGGGTAACTATCTTCACCATTTTGAAAACGATCCTCAAATGAGCTGGCTGATAATTGACTGCTATAACGTTATCGTTCACATCATGCAACCGGATACACGCGCATTTTATCAGCTTGAAAACCTCTGGCAATTAGAGCCCAATCATGAGCCTGACACAAAAAAAAATTAAAATTATTTGCCCAAGCCATAAATTAGGCAATGGTGAACAAATGATTGTTAACCACTATCAAAAATGTGCGGCGCGATATGGTGGATTTGAATTATGCCTTGTTAAACCTGCTACAGGCGCACGGTCTTCTAAGCTTTTTCATGAAGCTGAAGTCATTCAAGCACAAATTCCAACACAGGCCCATGTGATTGCGCTTTGTGAAAAAGGACAAAACTTAAATACCCGTCAATTAGCCGACCGCTTGTTTGACCAGCCCTACTGGTGTTTTATTATTGGATCAAGTGATGGCCTGTGTCCGACATTCATTCAAAAAGCAAATACCCGACTTTCATTATCAGCGCTTACTTTTACACACCAAATGGCAATATGCCTGATTGGTGAACAAATCTTTCGTATCCTGTCCATTTACAACAACCACCCCTACCACCGTGATTAAACTGATCAACACTCAAAAAGTAATTCATCAACGAATTGTTATCAGCGGCCTTGCAATCATAGGCATTACATTTATGATTATTTGGCAATATGCAGGCATCACAATCAATCAAAACAGCTACTTTTTAAACCTTTCTAACAATAACTTTAAGAAAAGCGCTCTAATCACCCCACCCAGAGGTACCATATACGATCGTAATATGAATGTACTTGCACGTGGCGAGTATGCCCATTATTTAACACTTACCAAACAAAACTCCATCCCATTTTCACTGATCCAAACAAGTCTATCTCCCCATATTAAAACTGATTGGGAAAAGCTTGAGAATGAATACAACCAAGCATTAGAGGGTGGGGAAATTAATTTAAAAGACCCCCTTACCCAAACAGAATATACCACCTTGGCTCTCAATATGTGGTCGCTTCCGAATTTACGCTTCAATGAAGCCCTCAACCGCATTTATCCATTTGGTCCATCGGCAGCGCATATCACCGGATACACCACTACGACTGATAACAAGCTGATTGGCAAAAATGGCATCGAACTTACATTCAATGAGCATTTATCAGGCATTCCCGGCTGGCTGAAAATTACTAAAAATGCCAAAGGCCAGGTTCAAGCACAATCCGAAATCATTCCACCCATTACTGGCATGGACATTCAACTCACCATCGATGCAAATCTGCAGCAGGCAATTTATGACATTATGTCAAAATATCAAGGAACAGCCATTTTGGTTGATACGCAAACATCAGAGATTTTAGCTGCTGTCTCATTACCCAGCTATGACCCCAACAACCCATTTGAAAGCAACGAAACACCACGCAGTTTTTTTAATAGGCTAACACATGGTCTTTATCCTCCAGCATCAACCGTAAAACCGTTTATCGCCCTAGAGGCACTTGAGCAAAAAATCATCGATCGAAAGACAGTCATTGATGACCCAGGATACTATATAACTCCAAATAGCTCTCAGCGTTATAATGATTGGTTGAAGCATGGGCATGGTAAAGTAGATGTTCATAGAGCCATTACTTTCTCATGTGATACTTTCTTTTACCAACTGGCTGAAAAAATGGGAGCCTATCATTTGTCACATGCCATGAGTCAATTTGGACTTGGTCAGAAAACATTAATTGAATTGCCCAGTGAAAAATCAGGCCTAGTGCCATCACCATCTTGGAAAAATATGCTTGGCAAAAAATGGTATCTTGGCGACACCATAAATATTGGAATCGGTCAAGGCGCCACGCAAGTGACTCCATTGCAGCTGGCACAGGCCATAGTGCTTCTTGCCAATCACGGGCAGGCTAAAAATATTCACCTAACCAAAGCCCTTAAAGATCAGGACAACTGGCATCCTCGCTTGGTTGAAGAGGCAGCGCCTATCTCTTATTCACCTGAAAACTGGACCATCATTGATCATGCGCTGCTTGATGTCCTGCAAACAGGAACTGGTCACCGATTTAAGGATAACCCGCATCAAATTGCTGGAAAGACCGGAACAGCACAGGTTGTTAACATCAAGAATCACTCAGATGACAACCTCCAAAGCCATGACCACTCTTTATTTATTGGCTATGCGCCTTCCCATAAGCCCGAAATAGCAATTGTGGTCATTTTAGAACACCACCCCCTGGCAGTAAGCACTGCAAATGATATCATCAATATTTATTTTAATGAATACAGAGACCCGTATGTCAAAAAACCCCATTAAACAAGAGAGCTCAGGCACATTATCTTTGGATGTTCTATTGCGGATGAAAAAACATAGCATTAGCTTAGCTCCAGCTCATATTAGTGCATTTTGCACTTTATTACTTCTGCTGCTATCTTGCATCTTTCAATACAGTGCCAGCACCCATCTACATAATCATCACTTTACCAACCACCTTCTTCGCATCCTGGCCGCGATGTTCGTCGCCTTCTTGGTTTCAAAAGTATCGCCCAAATGGTTTAAAAACTTAAGCTTCCTTTATTATTTAATTGGCGTTGGTTTACTGATCTTGGTTCATTTTAAAGGACTTACTATTAAAGGAGCCAGCCGCTGGCTAGCTATTGGACCCATTCGTGTTGAGCCATCAGAGTTCATGAAAATTGCCTGCCCACTTTACATGGCTCACTGCTTAAGTTATTTAAAACTGCCCCTTCACTTATCTCACTTCCTTTTTTGTGCCAATATTATCTTAGTTCCCTTTTTTTTAATTGCCAAACAGCCTGATCTTGGAACTGGGATTATTGTCTTATCAATCGGTCTTTTACAAATTTTTATCAGTGGATTAAGCTATCGCTCAATTGCCTCCTTGCTTCTTATCTTCATTGCAAGCATCCCTTTATTATGGAACTTGCTGCATACCTACCAGCAAAATCGCATCCTAACATTACTGGACCCAAGTTCCGACCCACTTGGAACAGGCTACCACATCATGCAATCTAAAATTGCAATTGGCTCAGGGGGAATCTGGGGCAAAGGTTTGCTGGGAAGCACCCAGGTTTTTTATCAATTTCTGCCGGAATTTCATACTGATTTTATCTTTGCATTAATAAGTGAGGAGAGTGGATTATTCGGCGCAAGCCTCATTCTTTTTTTATTATGCACCTTATGTATGAGCATTTTAGTCATGGCACTACAAGCCAAATCCATCTTTGCAAAGCTCATGCTTAGCGCAATTGCTTTTTATTTTTTCATATGCAGCTGCATTAATACAGCCATGGTTTGCGGGATAATTCCTGTGGTGGGAGTCCCACTGCCCTTTTTTAGCTATGGAGGTAGTAATTTAATGGTCTGTGGTGTAGCATTAGGGATTGTATGGCACTTACACCGGATAGAATATGACTAAAATTATTGGCTTCATAATTTTAATTTTACTCGCTGCCTGCAGCAATACCGATGAATCTTATACCATAGCAACATCTGAAAAATTTACCCAGTTCGCAGAAATTGCAGAGAAATCAGGAGTATCAAAACAATCAATCGAAAGAATTGGCCAAATGAAAGCAAACCAAGAAGTACTTTACAAAATTTCTCACCCCTCAGAAACAAAGCCCTGGTCTTGGTATAAAAATTTATTGCTCACTGATGAGCGCATTGCCAAAGGCAAACAATTTAGCCGAAAATTTCAGCCGATCCTTGATCAGGCATACATCAAATATCATATTCCACCCCACTATATTTCAAGCATTCTTGGTGTAGAGACTTTTTATGGCCACAAAAAGGGAAATTACCCTGTTGCTCAGGCTCTTGCAACGATTGGATTTTACTATCCAACTCGCAGTACATTCTTCCTACACGAACTCAATGTCTTATTAGCCATTGAAAAAACAAAAAAAATTGATATTTTCTCACTCCAAGGTTCATATGCAGGCGCTTTTGGCATGGGGCAGTTTATGCCAGACTCCTATCAAGATTTTGCAGTCAGTGCAAAGCACGCCAAAACACCGGACCTGATAAATTCTTATGATGATAACATTCTGAGCATCGGCAACTTTTTAAATCTTAAAGGGAAATGGCAACAAAATCAGCCCTGCTTGATTGAAATATCCATTACCAACCTCCAAACCATTGCTTTGGAGTTATTAGACCAAAAACATATTCTGTGGCTATCAAAAGACCACCCCAATTTTAAAAAGATCTAC
>VGUW01000003.1 GCA_016874185.1 Gammaproteobacteria bacterium | reverse complement strand
CCAAATCGATCCATCTTCTTCATATTTCATCTTGTCCTTATTGTTATTTTGTGGATCCAGTGCTTTATATACCGGGACTATCTCCAGCTATGCCTATGAAATTTGCGAAAAAAATAACACAAAACAGCATTATATTAAGATCGAATCTTACCTGCAGGCCTCCTACTTTGTATCATGGCTTATAATCATTATTTATGCATATCAGTACCCTTTGGCATTTTCTGAACAGAAGTTTTTTTGGTTATTGGCCCCTAGTATTTTATCACTGCCTTTGCTTTTCTTGCTGCCCTATCAATCGCAAAAAGATCCACTGAACACGCAGGCTAATTTAATTAACCACCTTGATCAATGTTTACAGCATATCTGGCAAAACCACTTTTTACTTTTTATCATCATCATCACCACCTATACTGCCAGTATAACAAGTTGCCTAATTAGCCTAATAACCACCTCTCTTCCACATCAAGATTTACCAACAACAGTGATTAGCACCTGCTCATTTATTATAGGTGCTATATGCTCACCCTTGGTTTTTAAAACCACTAAAAATCAAAAACTTGCCCAAATAACCAAACAGCTTGTTTACATCAATCATTTAACACTATTGTTCATCATTATCTCTAGTACCACACACCTTTATAACCCGATATTGATTTTTATGTTATTAATGCTGTTATCCTATTATTATGCTCTTCTAATTGCTCCAACCATGGAAATTCTAAATCAGTACTCCACCGCCACCTCTAGAGCAACAACCATTAGCATCTGCTTTTCCTATAAAAGATCACTGTATTGTTTTTTGCTACTACTTGCATCAAGCATGCTGATTAATGCTCTCATATTTAGCCTAATTATCCTTGCCAGTAGTTTAATTTTTCTCAGGTGGTTTCAGAGGCACTCTGATCAGATTCCTCTGGATTATCCAAGCTAATATGACCCGTATTCACATCAAAAGCAAAAATCTCAGCATAACGTGACCATTCAATCACCGTTTTTAAAACCTCTAATGCCACATTATCAGATAATTTTTGCCGCAAAATTGATAAAATTTCAGACTGATGAATGGATTTTCCTTTCTCATTTAATTGTTTATGAATGTGCCTAACAATTGGCAAATAATCCAATAACTGACGAGCAAAAACCCGCTTTTGATCCAATAAAGTGGCATCAGCAAATAATTTCCCTGCAAATGTTAGCTCAACCCGACCAGACTTTAGTTGGGCAAAACGTAAGACTTGTAAAGATTCAATAATTGGAAATAATTCATCCAAATCCAAATGCAGTTCCTCTGCAAGCTCAGAAATCTCAACAACTTGTGATGCCGCTTCAGAATGTAACGTCTCGACCAAACCAATCAATGTAGACACATCCACCTGCGGTAACCGAAAATGCAAATCAACAGGCTTAAGTCTACCACCAATTCGACTAAATGATTCACTGGCCTGAGTTATATGATGATAAATTGAATCAACCAACTGAATGAATTTAGGTTGCTCCTGATCACGATCATAAGACATATCCACCTTCAGGTCTGCCATAATACGCCCAGGATTTGAACCAAAAATCAATATTCTATCGGCCATATAAGCTGCTTCCTGAATATTATGCGTTACCATCAAAATAGATTTGAGTTTTGTTTTTTGAGAAACCCAAAGATCAATTAAGTCATTTCTGAGACTTTCTGCCGTTAAAACATCCAGCGCAGAAAATGCCTCATCCATCAGCAAAACATCTGGCTCAACCACAATGGCTCTTGCAAAACCTACCCGCTGGGACATGCCCCCCGAAAGCTCTTTAGGATACGCAGACTCAAAACCCCCCATACCAACCACGTCAATCGCTGCCAGCGCTTTTTCCCTACGCTCACTGACCGATAAATGCCCCATGGCCTCTAAACCTAACTCCACATTTTCAAGCACAGTTAACCAAGGCAACAAAGCAAAAGTTTGAAAAACCATGCTTACCCCGGGAATAGGCCCATGAACTGGCTGTCCATGCCAAAACACATGGCCAGAAGAGGGTTTAATCAGGCCAGCCATAATCCGCAATAATGTTGATTTACCAGAGCCTGATGTCCCCAAAAGACACACAATCTCATTTTCACGCAAGGACAAGTCGATGTTGGCCAAAACACTCACATCTTGTGATGACCGTTTTGGGAAAACCTTAGAAACATTATGAATTGAAATAATACTACCGCTCATATTTGCCCTTTACTGAAAACGCTTAATGGCATAATTATACAACGGCTGCCAAACCAGAATATTAACAACCATCACCACCAAACACATCATGAGCACCGACCAAGCTACCAAAACACTATCACCCTGTTCATTGGCAATTTTCATCAAAGAACCCACTCCAGTGGCATGAACCACTTTCCCATTCCAAGTAAATAATTCAGCCATAATAGTCGCGTTCCATGCACCTCCAGCACCAGTCACTAGTCCAGTAACAATATAAGGCGCAACAGATGGAAGGTAAAGTTTTCTTAAAATCATGGAACGAGAACACTTTAATGAACTAACCACCAAAAGATAGTCTTTAGGGATCACCAGCATTGCAGCAATCACATTAAATAATATATACCATTGAGCTGAAATCATAATGAGCGGAAATACCCAAATTTCTGGATCTAAGCGGTATTCAAACACCAGGTACATCATCACCGGATACAGCACATTGGGGGGAAAAGCAGCTAACATCTGGATGATGGGCTGCACAAACTGAGCCAATACTGGCTTTGTTCCAATATAGATACCAAGAGGGACAAAAAGCAGTAAACAAAGCAATAATACGCCGATAATTCGTACGGCACTGACGAAAGTCACATACACTAAATTTTTCAAAACATCTTCACTGACCCACCATTTTCCCCAATCAACTTTCCATGAAAAATGCTCAATGAATGAACCATCCATTAAATGCCATAACCAATTTACCGATACGTAGCAAACATAAATGCCAACCACAATCAACGCACCCAACAGTAACTTCTTAAAATACGGCCAAATATTTCTTAGCACCTTAAATGAACTTGCTCGAGATAGCATCGTCAATAACCAATGGTCATGATGCTCCAAAATACTATCCTCATACCTTGCAATTTTAACTTGCATCGGACGAAAAATCACATAATCATAAATCAAAATAACAAGCAACATGGTCATGATTACAAAGCCTATGGCTTTTAAATTACCCTGCTCTTGCGCCACCTTGATGTAAGACCCTAACCCTGGCAAATATGCTTTGGTATGGCCAATTTGAATAACCTCTGCCTCAACCACGGCAAACCAACTGGCAGATAATGATAACATCACATTAAAAATTAAGCCTGGACGCGCTGTAGGAACCTCAATTTTCCAAAACACCTGCCAAACCGTTAATCTAAAAATCTTTGACATTTCATAATATGATTCAGGAACAGTTTTCAAGCTTTGATAAAAATACAAAATCATACTCCATGCTTGAGCAAAAAATATGGCAATCATCGCTGCCAACTCAACCCCAAGTACCCGGTCAGGAAATAAATAAATTGAGAAGAAAACCGAGATTTGTAAAAATGCAAGTACTGGAATTGACTGCAAAACATCAATAATCGGAACAATGATCATCTCGGCCAAACGATTCTTTGCAGCAAGTGCACCAATTAGAAATGTTGCAATCACCGCAATAACTATGGCTGCAAACATTCTAAAAACACTGCGCCCGGCATAATAAGGTAAAAACCATATGTCCAATGAAATATCCGAAGCTGAAAATTCCTCAGCAGGACTCATCACCTCATGAATACCTCCAGCAATCATCAAAAATGCACAACCAACCATAACAAAAGCCAAAAAATCCCATAGATTTGGTAGTGGCTTAGATAATTTATTGCGATTAAAAATATCAAACTGAAACATAGCACTTCCTGTATAAATTTATCATAGCCAAATGAAATAAATTGTAAAGAACAAATATTAGCTTTATAATAACATTGGCTTATTTTAAAAAATATGGATATTTT
Organism: Gammaproteobacteria bacterium; assembly: GCA_016874185.1. Lineage (GTDB taxonomy): Bacteria > Pseudomonadota > Gammaproteobacteria > Comchoanobacterales > Comchoanobacteraceae > UBA1515. Next base: position 35,642 of record VGUW01000003.1, on the reverse strand, counting down.
GTGATTTTCGGTATTGAAAATTTAGCAAGCTCTGCAATCATTGCTTTGACAATGGGCCCCTCAGCCCTCACATATCTTTGCCAATTGGTCAATGAAATGATCCAATCCGGCCATCTGCTCCTGAACGCATGTTCAAATGAAATCAATAACTTGCTGAGAATACTTAAAAAAACAAATCACAAGGCATACCTCTTGCTATTAAAGGCATATATTGCCATGCAACATAAAAAATCTCGCCAACAACCCAAAACTGCAAAAATTACCCAAAGCAGAAAGGTATCTCATTTTGCCAAAAGTATTTTCAAAACCTCCAAAAATTGGGTCTCTAAAATCAAGGCCTCAATGCCAAAAGTCAAGAATTTGAAAGAAACAACAAAGCTTCCTTCCAGCAAAAGTTTTGTAAAAGCAGTGACTCTCTCTCATGAAAAAGCGCATAAGCCAACAAAAACCTATGCGCTGAAATCTGCTATTAATGAAATTGGGAAAAAAGAGTACCTTAAAATCAAAGAAAAGTCCGCTGCAAAGCACTCCAAAGCTTAACCATCTATATGTTTCCCAAATTGCTCAGAGGAAACAAACCCACGTATGATCTGTATGGATTGATCGGGTTTTAAAATGTAAACAGTTGGGGTCGCTTCAATTTGAAGCTTCTCGGCCAAGTTCATATTCTGTACCATTTGAAGCTCTGCCATATGTTTCTGCTCTTGGCTTAGCTTGATTTTTTCTGATATGTCTGTGATATCTTGATCACTCAATCGAGCCTGATCCATCAATTTTTGATGAACATCTTTGAATGCGCCCTGCTGCAAAGCCCCTAAAGCCACAAGCGCTGCCTGTTTGGATCGATCACCCAATAGGGGAATAACCTTATAAATGACTTTTATCTTATCTGGATGATTCAGCAAATAATCTGACAAAACACCGTGCATTCTCTTACAATAACCACACTGATAATCTAAAAACTCAACGACCACAGTTTTTGCATCTGCCTTGCCTACAAACGGATCTGTTGCATTTGAAAAAAGAGCTTGAGAATTTTCTTTTGCCAAAGCAACAGCCTTGCTTTCAGCCATTGCTTGTTGACGTGTTTGAAATTTTTGCAAAGACTGAATAATTAACTCCGGTTGATTCAATATAATATCTTTTACAACCTCACCCACTTCTTTCTTTTGGGCAGGACTTAGCACATGCTGCTGACTTTTTACAGTAGCCCCCTGTGCCATCACGAAAAAAGAAGATGCCATCAATATTGGCCAAAATTTAACCATGGTGTTTTTCCAATTTACTACTTGTTATAGGATATTAATGAATCAACCTTATTGCAAACGGAATATGCACTAATTATCAATGATTTTTTTCATGTGCAGCAAGGCTTGCTTTTCAAGCTGTCGAACCCGCTCAACTGATATGCCCAATTGATCTGCCAAATCCTGTAAGGTCATTTTATCTTCCGTGAGATACCTTGATTGAATAATATGATATAAACGATCAGGCAATGACTTCATTGCTTCTTGTAAGTCTTGATTGACTTTCGTTACACTTAGCTGATCATCAAGTGTATCCCCAGAGGTCTCAACCAAAGCAAGAGCACTTAACTGATGATCCGTCCAATAATGCTCATCATCCAAAGATACATCCAAGCTATGGTCATATTGCAACCTCTTTTGCATATCAATGATGTCAGAAGTTTGAACCCCCAGTGTTTTAGCAATATCCTTTGCCTCCTGCTCAGAGACCGCAGTATCAAAACTCAATTTAGAGCGAAGCTTAAAAAACAACATTCGCTGAACTTTAGTTGTTGCAACACGCACAATTTTCCAGTTCCTAAGCACATACTCATGCAATTCTGACTTAATCCAGTAAGCGGCATAAGTCACAAGCCGAACCCCTTCTTTGGGGTTAAATCTCTTCACGGCTTTAATCAAGCCAATATTGCCCTCTTGAATCAAATCAGAAAGACAAAGGCCGTAGCCCTTGTACTGCTGAGCAATATAAGCAACATGTCGCAAGTTCGATAAAATCAACTGCTTAACTGCGTCACGATCTTGATCCTCAATCATGCGCATCGCCAGCTCTGTTTCTTGCTCATGTGTCAAAACAGGGAGCCGATGAACCCAAGCCAAGTAGGCAGATAGCCCACCGGAAGGTAAAAACTGCATTTGAGTCATTGAGTATGACATATAACTCACCATATTAAGCATTGCCAATATAGCACTTTTTCACTTCCTTGTCCACATGAGCCATTGTCCTTTTAAGCCAAAAAACACTGATCAGTAATACAAAAAGTATTGGAACCTCAGGGAATTGCTGCGGAATATAAAAAATATAGTTTCCTAAGAGCATCAATACCCACTCAGAACAAATGGCTACCAAAATAAAAAAGAAAAATGCCAAAACCCAATCGATCGACCATCTTAGACCCAAATACCGGTACAACAAGAAATCTTGTAGCAGTAAGCTGCTTTGCGCTGGTGCTCGATGCAAATAACTAACCATAAAATAAAGAGAAAGCATTGAAAAGCAAAACAATGCGCCGAGTATTCCCCACAATGACTGCTGATTATCAATGTGATCAAACATGACAGTATCCACCTGCCCAAATCTAGAAACAGCTTCTTCAAACCGAGATCTGGCTTTTTCGTCCAAAACCCCTTGAAATGCTACCACCAAACGCACAGGCAACCCATCGGAATCAATCGCATGAGAAGTTTTCATAACATGCTCTTGTATATACTTTGCCCCCTGCCTGGCTGATACCACAGACACAGAATAAACTCGGTGCAATGATGATATAAAGCTTTCGACAGACTGAACGCTCACATCAGGGGTCCTGGGCACAATAAAAACCTGTGCTACAGTTCCAAAGCCTGGCAAAAAATGCGCCCACAGCTCTCTTGCACCACTCCAGAGCAGGCCCAGCATAAAACCACAGGCCAAAATCGTAAAAAACCCAGCCTTTGCTGAATGTATCAGACAACTTAAATTACGCAACATTGCCAAAAACCTCAATTTTTACTAATTGCACTCCAAATTCCGATAAATCAGCAGCGACCAGTTGCTCTAACCTCCTACTGATAGACCCTCTTTCAAACAAAATTACCTTCGGACGCATTATTAAACAACGTAACAAATCAGCATCACACATCTCTTGATTCGATAAGTCACTTAAAACGCTGTGTTTCTCAAGCGCCGGCCAAAGGGTTAAAAAATAACTCCAAATTGCCTCAAATTCTTTCAAACCATACCCCATCCGTCTGGCCACCAATAAAAACTGATCCCACAACGGCCTATTTCGATACCAGTAAGCATTTGCACCCAGCCAAACTACAGTTTTTGGAAACTGATGATTAAACACATCTCCGGTTTGCCACTTTTGATCTAAAATTGACCATTGACCGGCTTCTAAAATACCCCCAAAAAAACAAGCACTGCGCAAAGCCTCTGCCTGTTGCCGATTCAATGACAAAGAACCTGAATTATAATTTATCGGCTCACACCCACTAAGAATCAATCCAGCTATTTGCATCAGGCCTCCAATAATTGCTCAACAAAATCTACCGCATTAAAAGCACGCAATTGCTCAAGCCCCTCGCCTGTACCAATTGCAATCACTGGCTTTTTCAAAGTATGACATACACGAATCAAGGCACCCGCTTTAGAGCGGCTATCCATTTTTGTTACAATAACCCCGGTGACTGGAACACAGTTTGCAAACACTCTGGCCTGATCAATGCTGCTTTGACCAATAGTTCCATCAATAACAAGCCAAATATGTTCCGGAGCTTTATCATCTTGCTTCTTGAGAACACGTATGATTTTCTCAAGCTCCATCAATAAATGATCCTTGGTATGTAAACGGCCCGCTGTGTCTGCAATTAATACATCAAGACCCTTAGATCGCGCAGAAGAAAAAGCATCAAAAACCACAGAAGCGCTATCAGATCCCTGCTTTTGGCTAATCATATCCACCCCAACTTGCTTGGCCCAATAACCCAGCTGCTCAATGGCGGCTGCACGAAATGTATCACCGGCTGCCAAAAGCACAGAATGCCCCTGTTTTTTAAACAAATGAGCCAATTTTGCAATAGTGGTGGTTTTACCGGCACCATTAATCCCAATCATCACAATGGCTGTTGTTGGTGCAAACTTTTGCAGCAACACATCTGATTCATAAGGCTTGAGTTGATCAATCAACACCCCCCTCAATCGATCAAGCGCCGACCCCTGGCCTGAAAAATGTTCAATATCGATTAAAATTTGCTCTGATTGTTCTGTCCCCACATCTGCACGATATAAGAACTCTTGGAGAATGGCACGGGTGGATTGGTCAAGAGACTTCCCTCTAAGCATTTGAATAAAAATGGAAAAAACACTTCCTGACTCACCAGGAAAATCTTTTCCTTTCATGAAAATTGACTTAATTTTATCAAACATCTATATTGCGCCAGTCATATTATGCTAATATCTTACTTTAAATTGCCCTTAAAAAAAACCATGTCCTCAAAATTACGCATCACAGCAGGTTCACTAAAAGGTCGGCATATCTTCTGGAACTCTAAGCACATCCGCCCAACCCCATGCATGATGCGCCAACGACTTTTTAATTGGCTACAGTTTGACATTCGAAACAAGCGCTGTCTTGACTTGTTTGCAGGCACTGGCATGCTTGGTATTGAGGCATTATCACGCGGTGCTGCCCATGTTACTTTTATCGATGAGCATCACGAGGCATGCAAAGACATCGAACAAAATCTCATTAACCTCAAAGTCACTTCATACAGGATACTGAATCAAAAAATCCCTACCCAGTTGAACATTAAAGCCGATTACATTTTTTGTGACCCGCCTTATGATCTGACTGCGTCAGAATCATTGCTAAATTGGATGGACAGCCATTTTAAAGGAGCCATTCTATACTTTGAGTGTAGAAAACCACCTGCGTTTCCAGATCATTGGCATATCACAAAAACAGCCAAGCAAGGCCAATGCCTTGCCTATTTAATTCAGATCCCCGATGCTTGATTCATTTTTCACACCTGGACAAATCAGCTTAATTGATCAGTACTTTGAACTATTATCCACGTGGAACCATCGGCATAATTTGACACGAATTACAGAAAAGACATCCTTTATTGAACGTCATGTTCTTGATAGCGCGGTCACCCGCAAACACTTAATTCCTTTATTTCCTAAAAGTGCTATTGACCTGGGAACAGGCGCTGGCATACCCGGTGTCATTTTAGCAATATTGATGCCCGATACACATTGGCATCTTGTAGACGCAAATGCCAAACGCATCGCTTTTTTGGAACATGTGAAATTTCATCTTAACTTAAACATCAGCCCTCATCATCAACGCATTGAGAGCTTTCAACAACATGTTGATCTCATCATTACTCGAGCCGTAAGCGATCCTGAAACCATTTTAAAAATCACCCGACATCTGTGGCACGAAGATTTGCACATCCACCTCATGCGCTCTTCTAACTGGGAAGCTTTGCTGAGCAATGAAAAATGGCAATACCAAGAAATCTCACTTAATATCCCAAACAGTGACCTAACAAGATATTTAATGATACTGACTCAAAAAACTGGAAAAAAACTGATTTTTTAGTTAAATTGTAATGAAATAAATTAAGCAAAAGCATGGCGCATATTGTATCAATTACAAATCAAAAAGGCGGGGTTGGTAAAACCACCACAGCCATCAATGTTGCCGCAGGCTTAAGTGCGATGCGTAAACGTGTGTTATTGATTGATCTTGACCCGCAAGGCAACGCCACAAGTGGCTCCGGTATTGATCACACAGCCAAAACCTGCCTCCATCTTTTCATAGAGAACACCCCAGTTGAACAGGTGATTCAAAAATCCTCCTATGGTTATCATGTTATCCCAGGCAACTACAGTTTGACCCGATGTGATATTGGTATCATGAATCATCCCAGAAAGGCCTTTTTCCTCAAGCAGGCCTTAGCTCCAATCATCAATAACTACGATTACATCTTATTAGATTGCCCCCCAGCGCTCAATAATCTAACTCTGAATGCTCAGGGCTGTGCGCATTATTTGATTGTTCCTGTGCAATGCGAGTTTTTTGCACTTGAAGGACTCACAAAACTGCTTGGAACTATTGAGCAAATTAAAAAACAGGTCAACCCGGATTTGAAAGTTCTTGGGCTCATAAGAACAATGTTTGATGGCCGCAGTCGTCTAACACAGTATGTTAGTAAAGAACTTGAGAAACATTTCTCAGACCGTGTATTTAATTCTGTGATCCCAAGAAACATCAAGCTCGCTGAAGCTCCGAGCCATGGCAAACCCATCATGTACCATGATCCTAAATCCCAAGGCGCATTGGCTTACTTGGCCCTTTCCGCTGAAATTGACCGCAAAGCCAATGCCCGACAATACGCCAATCTATTGAAGGAACCCGTATGAAACAAATTCAATCACCCCTTGGAAGATCACTTGAATCGATGGGCGTTGAGGCCTTACTTGCCGCTGCAGATGAAAAAACCTACATGCCGATCACCAACATCCCACTTGAGCGCATTCATGCAAGTCATATCATGCAGCCCAGAAAAAACTTTAACCCAGAAGCATTGTCCGAGCTGGCTGAGTCAATCAAGGAGCATGGCATCCTCCAGCCAATATTGGTCAGATCGATTGGTATCGATGAATATGAAATTATCGCTGGTGAACGACGCTTCCAGGCGTCAAAACTTGCCAAACAGGAGCAGATTCCTTGTATTATAAGAGAGGTCAGTGATAGCGAGGGCATTGCGCTGGCGATTATTGAAAATGTGCACCGCGATTCATTAAACCCAATTGAAGCAGCAGAGGCGCTTTCCATTTTAATTGATAGGCATCAATACACCCATGTATCATTGGCAAAAACCCTGGGCAAATCTCGTTCTAGTATCTCAAACCTAATTCGTTTACTTAATCTAAACCCGGATGTTAAAGATTTGGTAATGACAAATCAGCTTGACATGGGGCATGCACGGGCACTATTACCACTTGATCCAGAAACGCAGCTACTGCTTGCAAAGAAAATTGTTGCCAATCGGCTTTCAGTCAGAGCCACAGAGAAATTGGTTCAAGCTTATTCTGTGAAAAAACCGGCCTCAAAACCTAAAGAAAAAACAAAAATTAACCCCAGCATCCAGCATGCATTCCCAAAATTAGCTATTCAAATCAATAAAAATGGACAGTCAGGACAAATTAAAATTCCCTTTAAGAATCAAGATCAACTCCAGGCCCTCATAACACAATTTGAGAAAATTTCTAAATGATATTAATTGGTCTTGGCAGCAATCTTGGTGATCGGGCAAATCATTTGCGCACGGCCAAGCAAGCAATCAAGAAGAACCTAAAGGCCACTATCATCAATGAATCCAGTGTTGAAGAAACAAGGGCGATTACCCCGGCAGGAGCCCCTCCATCATGGGACTTGGCATACCTTAATCAGATTATTGGAATTCTCACCCCAGCCTCACCAAGCCAGCTACTGACTGAACTCAAATGCATTGAGAAAGAAATGGGACGCAAACCCTCGGAAAAATGGGCACCTCGCATCATCGACCTAGACATACTCTGGTATCATGGCATTAATTATTGTGACCCTAATTTAAATATCCCTCACCCTGAAATCAAAAACCGCCCGTTTATCAGCCGCGCCATTGGGGAGATTTATCCTGAGATTCTTGACAAAGTACACAGCTTCCACCTATAATCAGGAGTATATTAAATCTTCATGATTTCATTAAATAATTTTTTTATACTTCCCATATTTTTGCAAACTAAGGTGAATTATGTCTAAAGTCCTTGTGATAAACAATGAAAACTTCAAATCTTCAGTTCTTGAGAACTCAAAGCCTGTGGTCCTTGATTTTTGGGCACCATGGTGTGCACCATGCCGACAAGTAATGCCTATTTTTGAAGAATGCGCAAACACCAATGACCATGTCACATTTGCCAAAGTAAATGTTGATGAAAATAGGGAAATCGCTGCAGAATACGGCATTCGCGGCATCCCAACCATGCTACTATTTAATCAAGGCGAACTCGTGGGCACTCACGTTGGCGCTATTTCAAAAACCGAACTGGAAACTTTTATCAATGACATCGATTAATGAAAATAATGTAACAGAAGCTGTCGCATATATCCCGCAAATTATCAATATTAGTGATCTTAGAGAAAAATCACTTGATGAGTTACATCAAATTGCAAAAACCCACCATTTAAGCAACATGAGCCGAGTAAGCAAACAAGATTTGTTGTTTGCCCTTATGAAATGCTTTGCCAAACGAGGTGATGAGCTTCGATCCAGCGGTGTCTTAGAAATCGTGCCTGAGCAGAATCTTGGGTATGGCTTTTTGCGATGCGAGAAAAACTCATTTCTTGCTGGCGCTGCTGACATTTATGTCTCTCCCAAACAAATCAAAACGATGAAGCTAAAATCGGGAGATACTATTTCTGGCACCATTAGAATACCAAAAGGCGACGAGCGCTACTTCGCCCTGGCAGAAATTGAGCAAATTAATTTTGAATCTCCTTCGAACAATACCAGTAAAATCTCATTTAAAGATTTACGTGCACAATTCCCAACACGATGGATGAAGCTAGAAAGAGGCAATAGCAGCAACGAAGACGTAACCGCTAAAATACTCGACATCTTTTGCCCTTTGGGATTTGGCCAAAGAATGATGATCCCCGCTCCGCCAAAAGCAGGTAAAACTGTTTTACTGCAACAAATTGCTGACTCCATTTCCTCCAATCATCCTGATGCGCACTTGATCGTTTTGCTAATTGATGAGCGACCTGAAGAAGTCACTGAAATGGAAAGAACCGTTAAAGGTACTGTGATTGCCGCTACCTTTGATGAGCCAGCCTCCAGACACATCCAAGTAGCAGAGATTGTGATCTCTAAAGCAAAGCGCCTTGCAGAACACGGCAAAGATGTGGTGATTCTACTTGACTCAATCACACGTCTTGCGCGTGCTTATAATACCGCAACTCCTGCTTCTGGGAAAATTTTAACAGGTGGAGTAGATGCCAATGCTCTACAAAAACCCAAGCGCTTTTTTGGGGCAGCCAGAGATACTGTTGGGGCAGGGAGTATCACCATCATTGCCACAGCATTGATTGATACTGGCTCCAAAATGGATGAGGTCATCTACGAAGAGTTCAAGGGCACTGGTAACAGTGAGGTTCATCTGGATCGAGAGATTTCACAAAAACGCATCTTCCCCGCCATAGACATTGAAAGATCCGGTACCCGTCGTGATGACAAACTGGTCCCTAGCGACCACATGTCTAGCGCCTGGGCACTGCGTAAATACCTACAAACCATGGGTAAGGCTGCTGGCACAGAGTTTCTCATAGAACGCTTGAAGAATCTGAAAACCATCAACGAATTTTTCAAGGCCATGAAGACTCGTTAAGCTTACTGGACTTATCTAACATCTTCCTCCCCTGGACAATGCCCTGATTTTTTGGCATCATCATTAAAACCGACTGGTGCCTTCTTATGGGAAAAGTTCATTCTGCCTACTATCAAAACCATCCCACATTCAAAATCATTTGGCCCTGGATTGTTTGCCTAAGTGCTGGTTTGTTCTTCTTCTATGATTTCATGTTAATGAATATGTTTAATTCGATTAACAGTGATATCTCAAAGGCTTTCTCTTTAAATGCGACTCAAGTGTCCTGGCTATCGAGCTTATATCCGATCGCAACTGTCGTTTTTCTAATGGTCAGCGGCCTTCTACTTGATCGATTCTCAACACGAAGAATCATCCTAACTGCGATGTTCATTTGCTTAATAAGCACCAGTGGCTTTGCCGTCTCTCAAAACATCATTCAAGCTGGTTTTTTTAGACTAGCAGCCGGATCAACGGCTGCGTTCTGTTTCTTATCTTGTGTTATGCTGGCCTCCAGATGGTTTGAAAAAAATCATTTGGCTTTGGTTACTGGTCTTATTGTTACCATGGCTATGACTGGTGGTAGCTTATCGCAGGCCCCCCTTAAAACACTGGTCACCATCTATGGATGGCAAAACGCATTGTTTGCCCTTAGTTTATTTGGTTTAATCTTATGGATTATCATGTTTTTTTTGATTCATGATACACCCTCTCAGAAAGTCTGGCACCATCCACGCACCAAACCCTTCATGAGCATTAGAGCCTCACTGGCACAAACCATCAAAAACCCTCAAAATTGGATTCTTGGCGCCTATACCAGTTTAATGAATCTCGTTATTTGTGTCTTTGGTGGCGTTTGGGGACAAGCATTTATCAGCAGCGTCTTCCAAATAAATGACCTTGTTGCCAGCGAAATAACGATGATGATATTTTTAGGAACCACGATTGGCTCGCCCCTGGCTGGCTGGATATCAGATAAGATGGGAAAGCGCAAAAAACCAATGATCCTAGGCGCTCTTTTTTCCCTTCTGCTGTCTCTCATGCTACTGACTTTCTCAACCCCGTCCATCATAACGTTAAAATCAGTATTCTTTTTACTTGGCTTATCCACAAGTACTCAAGTCATTAGCTATCCTGTTATCTTTGAATCAAATCCTAAAAACCTAACAGGTGCCGCTGAATCATTTTCAGGAACCATTATCATGAGTGGCGTGGCATTGTTTCCATTGTTTTATGGAACACTTCTTGATTGGCAAGGTGGTTTAATGTATACCGCTGATGACCACTGGTTCGCCTACCAAGTTCTCCCTTTGTCATTGGTTTTAAGCCTATTACTCTCCCTCTTTGTCAAAGAAACATATTGCAAAGCAAATCACTTTTAATGCCCTATTTTCTTAAAAGATTACTGCTGATTATTCCAACAATTTGGGCAATCATGACCATCAATTTCATGATTGTTCAATTTGTACCCGGTGGGCCTGTGGACCAAATTATTGCAAGCATGAAGGGCAGTGGATCCTCGCACATGCAAAACCTAAAAAATCAAAATTCTGATGGCAAGAGCATGGACATGAGCCAAAGCATCAACGAAGAAAATCGGCAGAAACTCATTCAACAGTTCGGTTTCGATCAGCCTGCCTGGTTTCGCTATCTGCTAATGCTAAAGAACTATGCACTTTTCGAGCTTGGCGAAAGTTATTACCAAAACAAATCCGTTTATGCACTAATTCAAGAAAAGCTGCCTGTTTCTGCCTCTCTTGGAATCTGGAGCACCCTTCTAATTTATTTAATCTCTATCATCCTTGGCATTCGCAAGGCCATACAGCATGGCTCAACATTTGATGTTCTTAGCAGCCTGATTGTGATTGTCTGTAATGCTATTCCTGTTTTTGTCATGGCCATTTTAATGCTGACAATTTTCTCTGGGGGGTACTTTTTTGATATTTTCCCACTAAAAGATCTGGTTTCCCCTGATTTTGACACCTTCAGCTGGCCCGTCAAAATGATGGATTACTTGTGGCATATCAGCCTGCCCATCTTTTGTATGGTCATCACTGGACTTGCCACACTCATGTTCTTAACTAAAAACAGTTTCTTAGATCAAATGACACAGCAATATGTGACATGTGCTTATGCCAAAGGACTGAATCAAAAATCTGTTCTTTATAAACACATTTTCAGAAATGCCATGCTCATCGTTATATCAGGTTTCCCTGCTAGCTTTATTGGCATGTTTTTTACAGGATCACTCATGATTGAAATTATATTCTCACTTGACGGCCTTGGCCTTTTGGGCTATAACGCGATCAACCAGCTGGATTACCCTGTTGTTTTTGGCTCTTTATACTTATTTTCACTGATGGGATTGCTGATCAATATTGTATGTGATTGGCTACTGGGCTGGGTTGATCCAAGAATCGACCTAACCAAAGGAACCCGAGCATGAATCCCTGGTTGAAATTCAAACAGCGCAAACTGGCCTATTTAAGCTACATCGGCTTTTTGTTAATTTTCACCTTATCTCTCATGGCTAATATATTGGCAAATGATAAGCCACTCATCATTTTTTACCAAGGGCACTGGTTCTTCCCGCAAATAGAATTACTCACAGAATATGATTTCTTTGGCACCTTACCTATACTGCCTGATTATCACTCACCTGTATTTATCAAAAATATTTTAGCACATGGCTGGATCTTGAACCCACCCATTCCCTATAGCTATAATTCAATTGATTTTATATCAACAGAGCCCTTTCCCCAATCACCTTCCATGTCACACTGGCTTGGTACGGATGAATCTGGTCATGATATTTTAGCGGTCTTATTATACGGTATTCGCATCTCTATACTATTTGGATTAATCCTTAGTTTCTTTAGTACAATCATCGGCATTTTTATTGGCGGTGCTTGTGGGTATTTTGGCTCATTGATTGATCTGATTGGTCAACGATTTTTAGAACTTTGGTCAAGCCTCCCTACCTTATATATTTTGATTATTCTAGCCAGCCTGATCCAACCTAACTTTTGGTCTTTGCTCATTATTATGACATTGGTGAGCTGGATGGGGGTGGTTGGCGTTGTCCGCGCTGAATTCTTTAGAGTACGCGCTCAAGATTATGTAACATCAGCAAGAATCATGAAGGCCAGCCATTGGCATATTGCTACAAAACATATACTGCCAAATGCGATGACCTCAGCCATAACGTTGCTGCCTTTTCTAATTGCTAGCGCGATTGTTGGGCTCAGTTCACTTGACTTTCTTGGATTTGGACTACCGGTGGATTACCCGTCCCTGGGCAAATTGATGCTCAACGCCAAACAGAATCTTCAAGCCCCATGGCTATCTTTTACAGCATTTGGCTCACTGACACTGATTTTATCGTTACTGGTTTTTATTGGAGAAGGATTAAGAGATGCACTCGACCCCAGATACCCTTGATATTCTCAATATCGAAAACCTTTGCATATCATCTTTACAAAAAACACTGGTTACTAACGCATCACTCAAGGTGAAGCCCGGTAAAATTACTTGCCTCATTGGGGAAAGTGGGGCTGGAAAATCCCTGATCTCTCATGCCATCTTAAAACTCACAGACAAAAACATTAAGCAGCAAGGCTTAATTCAAATAGACCAAAAAACCATCTCTGACTACTCAGAGACTAAAATGCAGTCAGTGCGAGGTTCACTGGTATCGATGATCTTTCAAGACCCACTATCATCACTAAACCCTTGCCATACTATTGAACAACAGCTGGCAGAAGCCATCGAAATTCATCAGCACAGAAAACCAAAAAGAGAGGAACTTTGCCAGAAATTACAAGATGTGGACTTATCTCACCATCTCTTAACGCTCTACCCCCATCAGCTATCTGGGGGACAGCGCCAACGAGTTATGATCGCCATCGCACTGGCCAACTGTCCAAAATTATTAATTGCTGATGAATGCACCACTGCTTTAGATGTGTGCACACAACAACAGATCTTAGACCTTTTAAAACATCTTTCAACAAAAAATAATCTTAGCGTACTTTTAATCACCCATAATCTCAACATTGTCCGATATATTTCAGATGATGTCTATGTGATTCAAAATGGTCAGATCATTGATCATCTGCCCACATACAACCTCCATCATTCAACCCACCCCTATACTCAAGCCCTAATCGCAGCCTACGCGCTCCCCAAGCATACACCCGTTATTTCCCATGAAACACTTTTAATTGTTTCTGATCTATCTGTCGCTTTCCCTCAAAAACAATTATTATTCAAAAGATCACAACCCCCATTAATTACTGGCATTCACTTTGAACTCAAAAAATCCAGGAACCTTGGCATCATTGGAGAAAGTGGTGCCGGCAAATCTACCCTTGCGAAAGCCCTTCTGGAGATTATGCCATATCAAGGATCCATCCAATTTCATTACCAAAGCCCCCTTAAAATTCAGTATGTATTCCAAGATTCAAGCGCATCACTTAACCCCCGCTATACCATTGGGAACACATTAAAAGAAGCGATTATGCTTTCAAAACAATTAAATTCAAATGTGGAACAAGTTTTACAAAGTGTCAATCTAAACCCTGATATCATAAATCAATATCCTCACCAACTCTCTGGCGGCCAAAAACAGCGTATCAATCTGGCCCGCGCACTGATCAGTCAATGCCCTGTTATTATTTTAGATGAACCCACTTCTGCTTTAGATGCCAAAAACCAAAAAGACATGATTCAGCTGCTAAAAAAGCTGCAATCTGAATATCAAATCACCTACATTGTTATTACCCATGAAGTTCAATTGGTAGAAAGTTTATGCACTGATCTCATGGTATTAAAACATGGCAAACTGATCGACTTTGGAGCAACCCATGACGTACTTTATCAACATCATCACCCTTATATTGATCAGCTGGTCAATGCCAGTTTACTCAAAAGATAAACCAGATTGCTACAATCTTATCTCCCTTGATAATGCTCATATTGAGCATGCCTTGCTCACCCCTGCTCCTTATGTTAATCAAAATGCCCCCAAGGGAGGAACCCTGCGCCAAGGCCTGCTGACCCAGTTTAATTCATTAAACCCCTTCTTGCTTAAAGGTATTGCGCCAAGTGAGCTTTTCATCATCTATGAAAGCTTGTTTCAAAGCACAGAGAACAGCATTCAAATACAAGCACAAATAGCAAAGTGTGTTGAAATTGATGAGAACCATCACACCCTGACTTTCCATATCAACCCTAAAGCAAAGTGGTCTGATGGTCAGCCCATCGTTGCCAATGATGTTAAATTTACCATTGAAACCTTACGTGACCAAGGACATCCTTTTTATAGCAGCTTACTTGAATTTATTGATCAAATTAACGCTCCATCCCCTGAAGTGGTCATCATTCAATCCAAAAACCCTTTATCTACCGAACAAATTTTTTCCATTGCAAGATTAAATATTTTACCTGCACATTTCTGGCAATCAAAAACATTCAAAGAAAGTGCCAATATCATCCCCATGGGAAGTGGGCCTTATGAGTTATCATCGTATCAAATGGGAAAATCTATAGAGTTCAAACGCCTAACCAACCACTGGGCAGTGGATGAGCCCTCCAATATCGGTCGATATAATTTTGATTTCCTAAGCTACCAATATTATTCTGATCCCAGCACTTTAAGACAGGCTATGTTCTCAAATGACATCGACCTGCATGCAGAAAACTTATCTAAAGCATGGGCCACACAATACCCCAAACAAAGAACAATGGATATGCACATCAACACCCAGTGTATCGCAAGTCAACAACCAAGAGGCCTACAGGCCTTTCAGCTTAACCTGAGAAACCCGTTATTTCAAAATTTAACACTTAGAAAAACCCTATCAGATGCCTTTGATTTTAATTGGTCAAATCAACAGCTTTTTTATGGTCAATATACTCGCAGTAATAGCTTTTTTGATAACACTCCTTTTAATGGTCAGCTGCCATGGTCTGCTCAAGAATCCGCAGTGCTTGCATCCCATCCAAAAATCGCCGATCTCCCGCCATATGAGTTTAAAAGCTATAACGATCAAGAAGCATTACTCGTCGTCCTCCGAGAAGATCTAACAGCTCTATTAAAAGAGGGATACACTCTGGAAAAACAGCAACTTAATGACCCCAATGGTCAGCCTGTCCAATTTACCATTCTTACGTATGATGATGCTTTTGAGCGTATCCTTTTACCCCTTATGAGTCATCTAAAACGAATTGGCATTCATGCTAAAATTAGAAAAGTAATCCCCAGCCAATTTATTCATCTACTGAGGGATCATCAGTTCGATGTGTTTATCAACACTTTCTCCAATGATGGCTGGCCCATTAACGAGGTCGGATTTTATTGGGATAGCCGATATGCTCAAAAAAGCAATACTCAAAATCACTCTGGACTTGAAGATCCGACTGTTGATTGGCTAATTGAGAAAATTAATCAAGCGCAAAAACCCGCAGAGTACAGTGCATACCTCAAAGCCATCGACCGATATTTACTCAATCAATACATTGTTATCCCTCAATGGCATATCGCCCATGAGCGTATTGCATCCACTGAAAATATATCTTTCCCAAAAACCATGTCTAAAAACGGAGTTGATCCTTTTAGCTTATGGTTTGAGAAACAGACTCTACCTTATATGCAAAACTGTACTCCCCATATGGCTAAACCCAACTGAGGTTGATATGCTATTAGCATGAAATATAAACAATACGCCACTATTTATGTTGAAAACCTTCCACATTTACTTACCTATGGCGTGCCAGATGATCTAAGCATCGAGGAAGGCGATTATGTAAGCGCACCCATTCAAAGTAGGCACCAATTTGGTATTGTTGTCCATATTTCCAGCCATACTGAACTATCCCCTCAAAAAATAAAACCACTACTAAACAATGAGCAAAGCATAGCAAAAACTGATAAAGTGGTTGAGCTTTCCATCCTTCTTGGCCAATATTATAACCAAGAATGGTATCAAATCATGCTGCAATTCTATCAGCATATGGCAACACCTGGACCTAAAACTGAATTTCTTATTCTGGCAAAAGACCATCCTATTCAAGCCCTGACGCCAGTTCAAAAAAAACTTCTGACATACTGCAAGCAACACCAACCATGTTCAATTGCATCGTTATTTGAAAACGGATTTAATGAAAAGACAATCCAGATTCTCATAGAAAAACAGTGCCTAATAGCCTCAGCTAAATCCAGACCAAATCTTCAACTGGTTCAGCTCAATAAGCATCAACAAGCCTTCATCGATCAATTTTCTCTTCAATCATTTCATACTCAGCTACTTTGGGGTGCCACTGGTAGTGGTAAAACTGAATGTTTTTCTCATCTAATTGCCACATTCTCTGAATTAGAACAAGCGCTAATATTAGTACCAGAAATAGGCCTTGTGGCACCAACAGCTCAAAAAATTGCCATGCGACTCAATGAAGAGGTCCTTACATATCACTCAGCCATGAGTGAAAAGGAAAAAAATCAAGTCAGAAACCATTTAAACATCGGCACACACCGTGTTGTTGTCGCAACCCGATCAGGTATCTTTTTGAGACTGCCCTATTTAAAGCTAATCATCATAGATGAAGAACATGATAGCTCCTACCAACAACAAACAAAATGGCTATACCATGCCAGAGATGTTGCGATATGGCGTGCCAAAACTTTAAATATCCCTATATTACTTGCTTCGGCCACACCCTCATTGTCATCATATCACAATGTGCAGAATCAGAAATTTTCCGTTTTTAGAATCCGCCAAAAAGCACTGGCTACTCATGATCCTATCATTCATCTAACTGATCTATCAAAAGAAAAGGTCATAAAAGGTTTTGCCACATCTACCATAGAGGCCATTTATACGACTTTAAAAAACAACCAACATGTTATGGTATTTATTAACCGCAGAGGTTATGCCAGAAGATATCAATGTAGCAGCTGTGCCTGGATAAGCCTTTGCCCAAACTGCTCAAGCAGCTTGGTTTACCATCAAAAACCTTTCGGACTTCAATGTCATCACTGCGCCTATCGGGACCTGCCACCATCCAGCTGCCCTGAGTGTCATAGCACAGAGCTAGAGGCAATTGGCTATGGCACTCAGCAAATCGAATCATTTTTAGATGAGCAATTTCAATG
Organism: Gammaproteobacteria bacterium; assembly: GCA_016874185.1. Taxonomy (GTDB): domain Bacteria; phylum Pseudomonadota; class Gammaproteobacteria; order Comchoanobacterales; family Comchoanobacteraceae; genus UBA1515. The sequence goes on along the minus strand of VGUW01000003.1, from coordinate 18,064 downwards.
CCCCATCTTAAGATTTGATCAGGACCATACTCAACCAGATGTCATCGATGAACATATTCAAAAACTGGGTGACCATGCGCCCTCTATCATCGTAGGCACACAAATGATTTCTAAAGGATATGACTTTCGACGCATCGGGCTGGTCATTTTTCATCAAGCAGATCTGTCTTTGTATGCGCATGATCCTTTTAGCCCAGAGAAGTTTATTCAATTATTTTTTCAGGTTCTAGGGCGCTCAGCTCGTTTTGAGAACGAAAAAAGTACAATTGTTATACAAACAAGAAAAATTGAAAATAATTGGATCTCTGGCCTAAAGAAACATGATATTGATACGCTCTATGAGCACTTACTGCATGACAGAAACACTGCAAAGCTGCCCCCTTTTACTTTTCAAGCCAAGATCACTGCAAAAGCCAAAGACGAACAAAAGGCATTGCAGTATTTACTAAACTGGAAAAAGCACCCCAATCCATTTTGTACATGGGTTGGTCCAGCTCCTTGCGTGCTTCAAAAAAAATCTGGCTATTACCAATTTCAATGTCATATTACTGCCTTAAGTCGAAAAGCACTGATACAGGCAATTTCTATTATCAAACATCATACACCCAGGAAAAATCACCACTCTCTTCTGACCCAGATTGCACTAGACCCTCAAGAAAGCTAAGGCTTATGACCAAAATTTCTTCCACCAGTCAAATCATTAGAGTGAGGTCCACCATTTTCTCCTGATATAAACCATAAAGAACTAGGATTCTGAAAGATCCTCATAGAACCAGAAATATCACTATATTGACTTAATAATTCTTGAGACACATACTCAAGCGCCAACCCATTCTGCTTAACCGCTGCTAATGCAATATCCATATCATTCTGTAAATATTTACTTAACCCCCAAAGCGCTAACCCATTCTGCTGAACCGCTGCTAATGCAATCTCCTTATCCTTCTGTAAATCTGCACTTAACCCCCAAAGCGCCAACCCATCCTGATTAACCGCTGCTAATGCAATATCCCTATCATTCTTTAATGGTTCACTTAACTCCAAAAGCGCTAACCCATTCTGCTTAACCGCTGCTAATGCAATCTCCTTATCATTCTGTAAATTTGCACTTAACTCCCTAAGCGCTAACCCATTCTGCTTAACCGCTGCTAATGCAATATCCCTATCATTCTTTAATGGTTCACCCACTTTATCAAGCTCGAATCCAGGCTGACCAGCAGCTGCTAATACAACTTCTTTATCACTCTTTAATGCCTGACTTACCCAGCAAAATGCAAACCCATTCTGCTTAACTGCTGCTAATGCAATCTTTTTATCATTCTGTAAATCTGCACTTAACGCAAAAAGTAACAACCCGTTCTGCTTAACCGCTGCTAATGCAATCTTTTTATCATTCTGTAAATCTGCACTTAACCCCAAAATTGCAAACCCATTCTGCTGAACCGCTTTTAATGCATCATCTCTTTTAGACATACATGACTCTTATTTATTATTGTTATAAGATTATTATAGCCTATTTTAATGCTCTGGCAGCTGAACAAACATTCCTTCATTCAAACCAAACTATTTCTTTTAGACCAAAAAATTCTCTTTGAAAGAAATCAGAGTCAACTATAGCCAAAATCCTAGCACATTTAAAAATATCTCATTAACTGTGTATGAGTCATTTTTCATGCTGCACATATGACTAAAAAAACTTTCAACATATTCTAATAATTCTTAGTCAATTAGCCTACTTAAATGGCCCCTTCAACTAATATTAGCTCCATCTTAACACAGCTTGTGCAACACGCTCACCAAGTTTCTCTGCTGTTTTAAGATCGCCTTCAGGAGGTGTTTGATCAGCTGGTAAATTATCTGACTGAGCCATAGCACCAAGATAAGAACCCAATCTGTTTATACATTCAGGGTCACCATTTTTTTGCCCTACTTTCGATGACTCATTTGCTAATCCCAAAGAAACCCAAATCATTCCATGTTGAGCTGCAAGAGTAACAAGTTGCACCAATGAATTAAATTTATCACCACTCATGCTGTTAGAATTGGTAAATCCTGCAGCTATCTTATCTTTCCAAGCCCCAGTAAACCATACTTTAGATGTTGCATCCATAAATGTCTTAAAAGGACCAGATACTGACCCCATATAAGTAGGTGATCCGAAAATAATTCCATCATACTCATTGAGTTTACTAACATCATCAATTAGATCTTCTATTCTAAATAAATCTGCTTTCACGCTACCAGACAAGCTAGCCCCTTTATGAACTCTCTTTGCTTGCATTTCCGTATGACCATAACCACTGTGGTAGACTATCGCTACTTTTTTCATAAAAACCTACTTTAAACTTTGAGATTATTCCACTTACTCTTAAACGTAAAAAGGAAATGCTTTAAGTGCCCGACAAACTTCATCTGATCACAAAACATCCAACTTATCAAGATTAAATGGTAAAAAATGTACCCTATTTATTATGATAATCTCACACAAAAACATGACATGATATTGTTTGCCGCACATATCCAACACCTGTGATTTTTGTTAGAACACATCAGCCTTTATTGCTATATTGACCAGATACTACCCATAAAATGGTACTCATAGTTAAATAACCATTTTTAAAAGTGCTTTCGCTGCTTGTGAATAAACCAACCAAAATAAACGCCAAAGTCACTCGATAATTTGGGCGCCATAATCCTAAATTTCTCTTCTTATAATGACCAGATCGATCTATACAAACCTTTAGGGATTTATAAGACTGTTCACGTTCTCAAAAAAACCATCAGATCCATAACAGTTTTATTAAATAAAAAATTAGTTAATCTCAGATCCAAGATCAAAGTGTCCTTAATCCTATCAATCTTTATGGGTTTTTAACATCTTAATATTAATAAATTTTATTGAATTAGAATCATTTATATTTAACAAAAACCAACTTACTTTCATCAGAAAGTGAATCATCAAATCGATAACCCCTCACCGACAATGACTTCAGTCCCTCAATACTTGGTGCATGCATGTGCATAATGGCCTTCACCATTAACCCACGAGCTCTTTTTGCATTGACTGCAATCGTTCTTAGGCGACCATCTGGACTTTCTTCTAAAAAATCCACATCGACTATTTGACTTTTAAATTTCTTACGGTCTACAACTTCACTATAAGCTTTTGAGGCCAAGTTCAAAACAATATCCCCCTGAACAACACCGTTCATATAGGAAGTGACCTCTTCTGACCAGTATTTTACCAAAGACCCAACCTCGCCAATATGATTAATCATTTCCAAACGATAAGCAGCAATTTGAGTGTTGGCCCTTAAGATACCATACATGGCAGATACGATCAAAAGACGATTTTTTGCACTTTCAAGCGCTTTATCATCCCAGTTTTTTGGATCCATGAATTGATACACGTCTCCTTGATATGCAAATAAAGCTGATTTTGTCTTAGCGGCTAAATCAAATTCTTTAAATCTTTGATGATTGAGCTTTGCCAGCTGATTACTAACCGAAAGTACCTTCGACAACTGATCCTCTGAATATTTTTTTAAATTACTTAAAAGAAAAGTTGTTTTAAATTCAAATGGAATCGGGCGTTTCGAAGCATAAGCATCCATCAACGATTCAAAATCTTGTTTCTTTGCTGGTGATATCAATACAAACATGCTTAAGTATCAATATTCTCTGCAAACTGTGCATAAGTTTCAATAAACTGCTTTCTGGGCTCCACTTGATCACCCATCAATGTAGAAAACATGGCATCAGCTTCTATTGCATCCTTAATGTCCACTCGAATCATCACCCGAGTTTCAGGATTCATCGTGGTTTCCCATAGCTGATCAGCATTCATCTCTCCAAGTCCTTTAAAACGCTGAATAGATAGACCCGAGCGAGCTTTTTGCATTAGCCACTCAATCAGCATCTGCATACTTGAAAATTGATATCGATTCTTTTGATAAACAATAAAACTCTGCTCAGAAAGCATGTCCTGTGAAAAACCTGCAAAATCAATAAATATCTGATAATCAGAGCCCCTGAAGAAATCTGTGGATAAAACATGAGTTGTAAGCATCCCTGATTGATAATGCATCTCAAGCCTCAGGGCTTGCTGCTCATCAATATTTAGCTGAATCCTAAAATCATCTAAACTGGTCAGTAAAGCATTTGCACGTTTTTCACATTCCATGACCCAATTTTGATTAGCCTCAAACCGTCGCATCTGAGTTAATGCCAACAAAAACGCTTTTGGAAAACGCTGTGACAATCGAGCAATTTTACGCTCACAAATACTAAATGCTTTTACCACTTTTTCAATATGACCTTTACTAATCGATGGTGAGTGCTCATCCACGTGCCACTCAATGTCATCAAGAATATTTTGTAATAGAAGGTTATTTAAAGCATCATCATCTTTAAGATACTGCTTCTGTTTACCCCTTTGCACTCGATACAATGGCGGCTGAGCAATATATATATATCCCCGCTCAATCAATGCTGGCATTTGACGATAAAAGAACGTTAACAACAAGGTACGTATATGGGAACCATCCACGTCCGCATCGGTCATAATAATGATCTTATGATATCTAACCTTATCTGGATTAAAATCATCTTTACCAATACCGCATCCCAGTGCTGTAATTAACGTCGTTACTTCTTGTGAGGATAGCATCTTATCAAAACGTGCCTTTTCAACATTCAAAATTTTTCCTCTAAGTGGTAAAATGGCCATATCTTTTCGATTCCGACCCTGTTTTGCAGTACCACCGGCTGAATCTCCCTCAACGATAAACACCTCTGATTGCGCCGGATCTTTGTTTTGACAGTCCGCTAACTTGCCTGGCAACCCCCCCAAATCCAAAGCATCTTTACGACGGGTCATTTCCCTGGCTTTGCGGGCAGCTTCCCGAGCCCTACCAGCGTCAATCGCCTTCATCACAATGATTTTAGCATCCTGTGGATTTTCCATCAAATGATCAAACAATACATCAGCCGTGACCTGCTCAACCACACGCTTTACCTCTGAAGAAACCAACTTTGATTTGGTTTGAGCAGAAAACTTTGGGTCCTGCATTTTAATGCTAATAATTGCCGTTAGGCCTTCACGAATATCCTCGCCCTGTAAAGATATTTTTTGATTTTTCTTATCACCCTGCTCTTCTATAAATTTATTCACAGTTCGAGTAAGTGCTGCCTTAAAACCAATCAAATGGGTTCCCCCATCGGATTGAGGAATATTGTTGGTAAAACAAAAAATACTCTCCTGATACGAATCTGTCCATTGAAGCGCTACCTCTATGCCAATGTTTTCTCTTTCCAAATTAACATGAAATGGCTTGTCCCCAACTTTTTGCTTATTTCGATTAATATAATCGACAAATGAACTGATGCCGCCCTCATAATGAAAGGTTTCTTTATGCTGATCATCATTTTCAACCAAAAAATCAATGGAGATACCGGCATTTAAAAAAGCCAGTTCGCGAATTCGCTTTTTTAAAATGGCAGGATCAAATTCGGTAAATGCAAAAACGTTTTTACTGGGCATAAATCGCACCAAAGTACCCGTTTTATCAGAGCTACCAATCACCTTCAGTGGCGCTTGAGGCTCTCCATCACGATATTCCTGCATAAAATGCTGGCCTTTTTGAAAAATCTCAAGACGCACATAAGCAGATAAAGCATTAACAACAGATACCCCAACGCCATGAAGACCGCCTGACACTTTGTAAGCACTTGAGTCAAACTTACCACCTGCATGCAGTACAGTCATAATCACTTCAGCAGCCGAGCGACCCTCGCCAGCATGAATGGCAGTGGGAATGCCTCGACCATTATCAAGAACACTAACTGAACCATCTTGATGCATGGTAATTACAATTCGATCGCAATAACCCGCCAAGGCTTCATCAATCGAATTATCAACCACTTCGAAAACCATGTGGTGAAGACCGGAACCATCATCAGTATCACCGATATACATCCCTGGACGTTTTCTAACAGCCTCCAGACCCTTGAGAACCTGAATTTGTTCCGATCCGTAATCCTGAGTGATTTCATTCATCATTATTGCCCCAAATATTGCATTAAATTATACCCAAAAAGCAAAAGCCACTCAATCATTAGATCCTGCTAATATTCGATAGAGACAATGCCTGAGCTTTATCCTGATAATCTTGAGTGGAACACATGTGATCTACAAACTCCTTTGAAAAAATATTTGACAAAACAGGTTGAGTATTAACTGGGTTAAAATCTGGAGGGTCTGCAAGAATATTGTGAACCACTGCTTTACATAAAGCCCAACCTGCCTTAATCATCAACACCCATGCAGATATAAATAAAATTGGCGCAAATATAAAATTAATAGCAATTGCAAGAGTACTTAACAGCCCACCCAGAAAATAAAAGATATTTGAAAATGTACCTATCAACACATTTGGAAATATCCAAGAAAATATCATGGCAATCACCTGGGCAATTGGAGCGGGCAATAACCATGATGAAATCCCCCACATCTGAGTAATCAAAGCCCATGGATAAGCAGTAATCGCAGGCAAAATGGTATAAAAAAAAGGTAAATTAAAAACTTCTTTGAATCCTAAATTCGCCAGCAGAACAAATAACATACTGGCAATGATATGTTTAAGCCAAAGTAAAACTTCGCCAAGGCGACCTTTTGTTTTTCTATAATATTGACTTTGAATACCAAATGGCATGTCATCAATATACTTATCAAGCGAGCTGGAGGAAAGATCAGTGGGTGACATTATTTTCAAGCAGCTTGCAAATACTCTATACATGTGAGCCAAAGAGCGTGTAAAAAAGTTTTCTTTTAAATAGTCATCAGCTGTCTCTTGCATTCGTTTGTAAATGCGGGCTTTTTTATCAACAGAGAATTTATCAACCAAACTGCTGTCGCTATAGATATCCCATAAGCGCTGATTAAGGATGCTGTCATCTGCATCAATGACAGAAAAAAGTCTGCAAAATGCAATCTCATCATGGACTTCAAGTGCCAAATCAAGAGCCTTCTTTGCAACTTCTTTATTATTATCACAATAACCTTTTAACTCATCATCGTTATAAACAAAAAAGTTCCCGTGCTTTTGGGCTGCATAAAAATAAATTTCTTCTTGTGTCATGTTTAATGTTCATTATCCATTGACTTATTGTGCCAAAATTCTTAGCAAATGTCATTAACTTCCTAAAAAATGTCTATAATTTAGACAAGAGGATCAAGGGAAAACGATATGCATCGAGTTAGCAATGGGCTAAGTACTGCTGAAAACAAGAGGGCCCATGAGGCACTGAGATACGTGCTGGCAAGCACTTTTATTCTATACATGAAAACATTAAGTTTTCACTGGCACGTGAGTGGACGAAATTTTACAAGCTACCATAGCCTTATGGAAACACAATATGAATTGCTGTTTGCAGCCATAGATACACTGGCTGAGCGTATTCGATCCATCGGCCATGTTGCTCCAGGTACATGCACTCAAATGCTGGAATACAGTCAGCTTAAAGAAAGTGAGGCAAATTTAGATGCTGAGTCTATGTTAAGCACTTTGACTGCTGACCATTTTTACATGGTAAAACTAATTCGTGAAAAAATTCAAATCCTAAATGACATCAACGATTACGTCTCTTCTGACATCCTGATTGCACGCCTGGCGGAGCATGAAAAGATGGCATGGATTTTACAATCACATTTGCTGTAATTGCCCATGATCAACTCTAAAGACTCGCATTGGTCTTCCTTTAAAAACACTGACCAGTTGATCTTGATAAATGCCACTGACTAAAAGTTGACTACCCAGATCCAGCATTGCTTCCACCAACTTTTCCTGCCTTGATAAATCAAGCTCAGCTGGTAAATCATCAACCAAAAACAAGCCGCGACTTGATTGACGTGTTTGCAGCACAGAAAGCTGCGCCAAATATAAAGCATACGCCATAATTTTCTGCTGGCCTTGTGATAAAAAATTAAATGCGTCTTCCTGATACACACTTACTTTTAGATCCGCGCGATGAATACCCACTTGGGTGAAGCCAATCCTACGATCTCTTTGCAGCTCCTGCTTTAATCGCAAGGGCAGATCAACAGACTCTCCCTCCCAACCCCTCAAGTAGCTCATCTCTAAAGGCAAATGACCATGCCCCAGCTCCTGCCAATAATGCCTAAATTTAACTTCAATCATTTCAAAGTAACTTTGGCGCATCTGATCAATGCGCATACCGCTTTCTGCAAGTTTCACATCCCAGGCCTCGATCTGCGAATCTGGCAAGCCTTTCTTTAGCGCCATATTGCGCTGAAACAAACTGCGTTTATAGTTTTGCATCAGCTGCTTGAAGGCAATTTCCACGTGAAACACCCCCCAGTCCAAAAACTCTCGACGATAGGCTGGACCACTGGCTAAATGGCGGTATGTGGTCGCATCGAAAAACTGAACTGGCAAAAGCGTTGCCACTTCAGATCTTTTTTGAATGCGTTTACCATCAAGTTCAATTACGGATTGATGGTTATTTTTCATCACCCTCACATCTCGAAACACCTGATGCCAAGCAATCAAACCAGTAATACTTAAAGACCCCTCTGCCTGCTGGATAAGAGGGCTTGATAGATGTGTTCTTGGAGACTTACCATACATTAAAAAATAAATAGCCTCCAATAAACTGGTTTTACCAGCACCATTTTGCCCCACAATCAAGTTAATTTGATCATCAAGCTCAATGTTCACTGACTGTAAATTCCGAAAACCATGAACCTTGAGTAGCTTTAAGGTCATATTGTCAAAGGCATCACAACAAACAAAGAATTAAAAAGTGCATCTTCCTCTTTCAACAAGGTTCCTGAGTCGGTGCCTGACATTTGTAAACACACTTTTTCTGCATCCATCACCGAAATCACATCCGTTAAGTAATTAATGTTAAACGCTATGGAGCAAGCCCCTGGAGACTCAATCACATCAATACACTCTATGGCCATCTCTTTATCCAGGTTATTTGCCTCTAGTGTAAGTTTATTGTTTTCCAAAAAGTTTAATCTTACACCGCGAAACTTCTCGTTGGCCAAAATATTAACACGACTTAGAGCGCTTTTTAATGCACCCGTATTTAGCACAGCCATCTGCTGACTGTTGCGTGGAATTAGTTTCTGATAATCAGGATACTGTGCATCAATCAAATTAGACCTCAAAACAAACAGCTCTGTTAATACCTCGATGTAATCTCGACTCACCTTAATGCTCAAAATCGAATCATTGGCTGCAATCAACCTAATCATTTCCAAAATGGTTTTTCTTGGCACAATCACTCGATAGGGCTCGATCCCTGGATTTGGAAGATCCACAGCATTAACGGCCAAGCGGTGCCCATCAGTTGCGATGGCCTTAAATTCAGCACCATTGTATTCAAACAGCATGCCATTTAGGAAATAACGAACATCTTGAAATGCCATAGCAAAAGAGGAGCGACGCAACAATGTACTTAATTCAGACTGACTCATCTCAAGTGCTGGTGAAACATCTTTGACCTCATTAAAAAAAGGAAACTGATCTGCGGCCAATAAGTTAACAGTATAATGACTGCTTCCAATCTCAATCTCCAGTTGCATACCTGATATTTGGAATAACACTGGCGTTTCCTTATTGGCAAAACGCAGAATGTCCATTAACTTGCGACATGGGGCTACAATCTGAAATGGTTGGTCAGCTGGCTTTGATAACTTCACCTCTGTTTGAATTTGTACCTCTGCATTAGAAGTGGTTAGAATTGCGTGTTTTTTTTCAACATGGATATGTACAAAAGACAGGATCTTCATTACCTGAGAAGACTCAATAACTCCCGAAACTAGCTTTAAGCCCTCTGCTAATGAAACCTGATCCATCCAAACATGCATGACTTGACTCATTACTTTCTCCTACTGAGTTATTTTACGCACCAAAGTATCCAAATCCTCTTTCAAGGCAGGGTCAGCATCCACCAGCTCATCTAGCTTCTTGCAAGCATACATCACAGTGGTATGATCCACTCCGAAAACATCTGCAATTTGTGGATAACTGCTAGAAGTATGCTCATAGGCAATCTTCATCGCCATTTGCCTTGCTCTTGCGATATGACGGGTTCTCTTTTTTGATACCAGGTCAGTGGTTTTTAAGTTAAAATATTTTGCACATTGACTAATAATGCTATCAACCGTTACCAGCCGTCGCTTTGCGACAATCAAATCCCTCAGCGTTTGCCTGGCAAATTCAAGCGTGATGGATTGAGACTGAAATTCACTGCTGGCAATCACGCGCCTTAAAGCACCTTCAAGTTCTCTAACATTTGAATGAATCTCGCTGGCAATAAAAAAAGCCACATCTTCAGGCAAATCATGGCCCAAACCTCTTGCCTTCTCAAGTAAGATTGCAACACGGGTTTCAAGCTCCGGTGGCTCAATACACACAGACAAGCCCCATGCAAACCTTGACTTTAATCGATCTTCGATGCCGTCAAGCTCTTTGGGGTAACGATCACTGGTTAATACAATTTGCTGTCCTGAGTCCAACAGTGTATTTACGGTATGAAAAAGCTCTTCCTGTGAGCGCTCTTTCTTGGCAAAAAACTGGATATCATCAATCAAAAGGACATCAAGTGAACGATACTTGTGCTTAAACTTCTCCATATCCGCCGTTTGCAGCGCACGAATCATTTCAGACACAAAACGCTCTGAGTGGACATAAAAGATTTTGCTAGTTGGATTAATTCGATGAATTTCATGGCCAATAGCATGCATCAAATGAGTTTTTCCAAGTCCGACAGCGCCATAAATTACCAAGGGATTATAGCTAACACCCGGATTCTGAGCAACTTGATAAGCTGCAGCAGACGCAACCTCATTTGAACTACCCTTCACAAAACGACTCAATGTGAAATTCACATTTAAATTATGCTGAGATTTCGCTGCACTCAAAACAGAGGCCTGTTTACCGACAGTTTTGTCTTGTTCTTTTGGTGCAGAACCCACAACAGTCAAAAACTGAAATTCAGGAAACTCCGTTTTTAATAAAGGTTGATAATGATTAACAAAATGACTTTTAAGAAAATCATTGGGAAAATAAAGCTGCAGCCTGGTGTCTTTTTGGGCACATTGGATCGGCAAAATCATCGTATTATACTCATTTTTTGACATTTGATGATCAAAAAACAATAAACACTGCTGCCAATTTAAAGGAACTTCTAACACAATTAAGCCTGATGTAAACCAAGACATTCTAACGCTCTATTGCCTGATTTTCCAGCGTTATTGCGGAGAATTTAACCAGTCTTCTAAAATTAACTTTGCTGAAAGAGAATCAATTTTTTCTTTTTTTAAAGCCCGATACCCACCCACATCAAAGAGCCTTGCCTTGGCTTCTATCGTAGATAAACGCTCATCTTGAAAATAAACTGGCAAACCCGTCTTTAGCTCCAACCAACGTGCAGATGATCTGACCTTTTTCGTCAACGGCTGGTCAGTCCCATCCATGTTCAACGGCAAACCAATAACAACCGCATCAAAGTGCCATTTCTGTATTAATTCTTGTATTTGCCCAAGCGTGGCCTGCCCATTTCTGACCTTGAGCGCGGTATGCTCTGTGGCTGTTTTAGTTAACAAATTACCAATAGCAATACCCCATGTATTAATTCCAAAATCAATTCCCAACAACAAGGTATGCTTATGCATGGCCTGACTCTGAGCTGATTTGTTCAAAACCGATACCCAGTCGAGAAAGAACCAAATTCATTCGATCTGAATAATGACTTTGTAGTAAAAGCTCATGATGACAGTGCAAAAAAAGCCATCGATTATGCTTGATTTCTTGCAGCAAATCAGAGAAAGACCACTCACAAATTCCAATCCCCGCAATATAATCGTTGGTAATATCTGAATCAACCATATGTTGTAAATCTTTAAAATCGGATGAAAAAACCATTTTGCCTTCTGATTGATACAATAGGAACAATTGGTCTTGATGCAAAGGACCGCCCATCATAATTCTTTGATCCTCAAATGAAGGACTAATACTTAGTTTCATTCGATCAATGAGTTTAGAAAAATATTGATCAGTGGGCTTATTTACAATTAAACCCTGAACGATTGATTGATCAGTATAGGTAATATAAATAAGGGATGATTGAAAATAACGGTCATCCACACCGGGCATTGCAACTAAGCAGCTGCCTAACAAATTTGAACTATTCATAAAACAATTATGCGTAATAAATAAATCATCTTCAATACGGTAATCCATTTGACTTCTCATACAATACAGCATAAAAATAATTTTGTTTTATACTATATGCTGGGATATTTAAGAACTTATCAATGAAAATTTCAAAACTCCTCTCTTTTATATTGACTTCAATAACGTTGATATTGGGCGTGCTGATTCTTTGTGCCATTTATACCCTTAAATTTCTTCCCTCAACCGACCAGCTAACCAATATTGATTATAAGGTACCCCTGCGCATTTATACTCAAGACCATCAATTAATTGGACAATACGGTGAGCAATTCAGATACCCTGTTAAGCTGGAGAATATTCCACTAATGCTTCAAAATGCCTACATTGCAATTGAAGATCAGCGTTTTTATCAACATCCAGGAATTGACCCAGTTGGTCTTGCTCGCGCCGGCCTAAGCTTCCTCACCACAGGCAAAAAATTACAAGGGGCCAGTACGATCACCATGCAAGTCGCAAGGAACTTCTTTCTCTCAAACCAAAAAACATGGTCACGCAAATTCAATGAGATCCTACTTGCCATTAAGATCGAAGCCACACAAAGCAAACAACAAATCTTAGAGCTTTATCTCAATAAGATTTATTTGGGAAACCGCGCCTATGGGGTTGCTGCAGCCAGTGATATCTATTATGGCAAATCCCTTTCAGAACTAACATTGGCAGAAATGGCCATGTTAGCTGGACTACCCAAATCCCCCTCACAAATCAATCCTATTCAAGACCCTGATAAAGCAATTGAGCGAAGAAACCTGATTTTATCTAAAATGCAAGAAAACAACTATATTACCGAACAACAATACCATGAGGCCATTGAGGAGCCTGATCATGCCTTCTATCATGGTGCTCAACTTGATTTTAACGCCCCCCATGTCAGTGAAACTGTGCACCAACTCATGCTCAAAAACTTTGGACAACAGATCTATTCTCAAGGGTTTACTGTCATTACAACCATTAACAGTGATTTACAAAAAAGTGCCCAAGAATCCATACAAAAACACATCAATCTCTACGAAAAAAACATGATGTTAAATAAGCCCATTAACATCAAAAATGAGCGTCATCTATCCTTCGATCAATGGTTCTTCAATGAAAATAAACCGCTGCCTAAATTGACAAATATTGCAGTCATTATGAATCAACAAAGTCAGTCAACCATGATAAAAACTGATACAGATCAGTGGCTCACTATTGATCACATTGACGGAGAGGTGGGTGATATATTAACTTCTAAAGAAAATCTCTGGGAACATGAATATTATCAGACCCCACAAGCTGCTTTGACCGTAATGGAAAATCATTCCGGTGCCATTCTTGCTCTGATTGGCTCTGTTGAAAACGACCAACACTTCAATAGGGCAACACAGTCTTATCGACAAATTGGCTCAACATTTAAACCCCTGCTTTACGCCACCGCCCTCTCCAGCGGACTAAGCCTTGCATCGGTTATCAATGACGCCCCTTATATTTCAAATGGAGGTGACGCAGATCTAATTTGGCGCCCCTCCAATTATGATGCCACTTATGCAGGACCCATGCGACTAAGAGATGCGATGGTTAATTCCAAAAACCTGGTCAGTATTCGCATCCTGGATTTTATTGGCATTCCGAAGATGATAGATGAAATCACCCGCTATGGACTGCTTCCTGAGAAGATGCCTCATGATCTCACATTATCCTTAGGTACCGGACAAGCCAACGTGACTGAGATGACCAGTGCCTACACAACTTTTGCTAACAAAGGCAAGCGATCCGTTCCTTTTATTGCACTTAAAATCCTGGATCAAAAAGGTCAGCAAATCACAATCCAAGATGAAAAGTCCATCGATGGACTGTATTTAACTCAACAAAAATCTATTCCGATTATTCATGAAAATACTGCCTACCTCATGTTCAATCTGCTACAAGATGTGGTGAAACGTGGAACTGCTCAAAAAGCAAAAATACTAAATCGCCCTGATATCGGAGGTAAAACCGGAACCACCAGCAGTCATAAAGATACCTGGTTTTGTGGATTAAATGGTGATTACACAGCAAGTATTTGGGTTGGCTTCGATCAGCTTTACAGTCTAAAAACTTACGCTAACAGCTTAGCACTTCCAATTTGGATAGAGATTATGAGAAATTGGCTCAAAGATAAACCGCTATCAATTCCCAATAAACCCGACGATATTATCTCTCTAAAAATATCTGCCTTGCCAAAAAATGAAAGAGCACAATATTTTGAGTTATTTGACCAAACCAATCTCAACTTTAAAAATGAACAATCATCACTTATAGAAAAATCCAGTGACCAACTGCCAATCAGCCAAATTTTTTAATGAAATACCGTCTATACATCCCAAACATTGACCCCAATATTGATCAAATACTTGATGCAAACCAATTTCATCATCTGGTGAAAGTACTGCGAATAGAACACCTGGAGCTTATCGAGATACTGAATGGCAAGGGTCATGTCTTTGAGGGGGTTTTTCATCTTGAATCTAAAAAAACTGCAGTCCTAAAAAACATCAAATGCATTAAAACACATGCCATGCCAGAAAAAAAACTAACCCTGATTATTGGTATTACCAAACTCAGCACACTTGATACAATCCTGCAAAAAGCCACAGAAATGGGGGTTTGGACCATACAGCCTGTGTTTTCAGAATTTACGCCCATCAAAAAAAACCTGCTTTACTCAGAGAATAAGCAAGAGCATTGGCAGAAAATTCTTCAATCCAGCCTCATTCAGTCAGCAAATCCATGGCTGCCAGAACTAAAAGACCCCATCAATATTACTGATATTGCTCCAGGATCAGATCTTATGGTACTTCATCCTTATGCCGATCATGTCAGTATGAATGAACTTGAAAATATTCAGCGGATTGCCATTGGTCCTGAGGGAGGGTGGAGTGAAAATGAAATTCTCTTTTATAAAAAATGTGGCAGTAAAATAATATCATTCCCCACTCCGATTATGCGAGCAGAAACATGTGTTATTGCTGGCCTGGCTATTTTACATCTTTAAGAAAAATTTAACCCTATGATAAGTGATAAATTCCATTAATGTGTCCAAATTATCTATTGCTTTTATACTCAACAAAGGCTAACTTCATTTAGCGTGTTGGATCTCAGGATGAACAATAGCGTGAAGGATATGCAGGATGCTCCAAGGGGGCTCAGGCCCCTTCTTTTTTAAGAACTTCAAACACTTTGACCAGATCCCCCATTTGACCTGGTAACATTAAAATCTTTAACGACGTAGCTTCCATATTTTCAGGCTTTGTGCTTTCAAAAATACCTGATTCAATCATATATTGCCTTTGAGTTCTAATGCGATAAGGGCAGTGATCTGAAAGACGCTTGATCAATGCTGAAAAATCAACATGCGCCGTTAAGTCACATGAACCTGGCTTGGCCAACCAATTTGAAATTACCTGATGATAACGAAAAGCCTGCATGGTGCCTGTATGTCGCTCAATGTGATAATATTCATCACACAAATAACCATAATCAATGATCACCCATAAGCATTGCATCCCTGCTTTGATTTGCTGATCAAACCATGCTTGTGCAACTGGAAGAATCTCTGAGGTATAACCATCAGGGTATTGAGAAACATCAAATGGCAATGACATTTCAACATTGGATTTTGACAAAACCAGCTCATCATGTTCAATCCTAACAACCTGCTCGTATGCCTTTCCTCCTTCAACCACAAAACGTTTAAAAGGCAAGGCATCTAAAAACTCATTGGCTAGAATAATGCCTGTAATGGCAGTTGGCTTAGACATAACCTTAACCTGTGCTCGGATATCCTCTGGCAATGTCAATATTTTTTCCATAATATGCTTTTTTTGCCCAGATGATCTTTCAACGCAAACATAAGAGATATTTTTAATACCACGATGATATAAATTCATCATAATCGAATACATGAGGTCGCCTCGTCCAGCTCCCCATTCTGTGATGCCTTTGATCAAAAGATCCTGACTTTCTTTAAGCCAATGACTGACCAAAGAACGTGCCAGCCAATCACCAAGCATCGGCGCAGTAACAAAATGATCTTTAATGTCATGCTCTTTGACATAAAAACCATGCTCCAAATCATAAAGGGCAATATCAACGTATTCGTCAAAGGGTATCATTCCCTTCTGACGAATGCGTTGCTTAATAAATTCAGCGGCTAATGACACAGGTGACCTTATCAATTTTTACCCGACTTTCATAGCAGGGGGGGTTTATTTTTGTCACTTTTAATACCCGCACATTCACGTTATTTCTCTCTAATAAAGCCCAAACATCATCGGCTAATGCTTCAACCAAATCATAATCATATGCTTTTACATGAGTTTGTATCAGATGGCCAATAAAAGAATAATCTTGTAATTTATCAAGCGACTTTTGATCTTTTTTACAATCAATTTCTAAGTCCATTAACACAGCCTGTACATGTTTTTTTTCAAACTCGTGAAGCCCCAGTTTTGTCATGACAACCAATTGACCAATCTCTAGCGTTTTCTTCATTTTCTAACCAATTGAGTTTGACTGATCACATAATAAGCACCACTGTACAAAACAATCACCATCAGCCAAAGGGCCATCATGGCAACGACAGTATCAATTAATACAATATCATAAAACGCGTAACGAAAAAGGCCAATCAAATAGAAAATAGGATTCCACAAAACCACTGGCTGCCAAAAAGCGGGCAGGGCATCAATAGAATAAAACACACCGCCTAAATAAATTAATGGGGTCAGGATAAATGTGGGTACAAATACAGTATGATCAAAACTATTGGCCCAAAGACCATTTAGCAATCCAACAATTGAAAAAAGGGTGGCTGTAAATAACAAAACACATAGCATGAGGGTTGGATGCGCAATATGAATGTTTAAAAAACATTCTGCTACAATAAACACCACACTGCCTGTTAAAAAGCCTCTTAATATACCTCCTGAAATATAGCCCCATAGGATCTCATGATAGGATAGGGGAGAGACAAGAAGCTCTTCGATGCTTTTTTGAAATTTTTCAATGTATACCACAGAGCATACATTTTGATAGCTTTGAATAATAACACTCATTATGACCAGCCCTGGTGCCATAAAATTAATAAATGGCAATTCAGACATAGTCCCCACTTTACTGCCGATAATGCTGCCAAAGATAATAAAATATAGCGCTGAAGTCATTGCAGGTGGAACCAATGTTTGTTGCCAAAGACGAAAAATTCGACTTGTCTCACGACGAATCAATGTCATAAAACCAATCATCACACCCCCTGCACATCTGCCAAAAAATAACGCTCCAATCGATTGGTTTTCATATTCACATGATCTACTTCATAACCTTGCCCAATCAAATAAGCCAATAATGAATGCAATGAACGATCAACCAATATATGTAAAACCTTACCATAAACAGCCTCAACCTCAACACCTGGAAGATCAATTCTATTGTGAGTAAAGGGCCGATTTAACGTCAGTGCGTACTGAGTCGCACTTAGCATTTCTTGAATGACATTGATACTGCCCACACGCACAATACGCCCCTTGTGCAAAATAGCCACTTTTTGGCACAAATACTCAATTTCTTCCATGTAATGACTTGTTAGAATGATACTCATGCCATCTTGATTTAGGGCCCCTAACAAATCCCATATCTCCCGACGCAAATCAACATCAACACCAGCAGTTGGCTCATCTAAAAACAAAAGCTGAGGACTATGCATTAAAGCCCTTGCAATCATAACTCGACGCTTCATTCCACCTGATAAAAATCGAATCTGCGTATTGATCTTATTGGATAAC
>VGUW01000002.1 GCA_016874185.1 Gammaproteobacteria bacterium | reverse complement strand
TCAGCTGTAAAATCAAAACCATCCGCTGATTTTGCGTATTTATTTGCGCGATAAAGATGCTGCTTACAGAGAACAAAAATTAGCCGCATTAATCAAAGAAACTGCACCTATACCGCTAACGCATTATATCGGCGAACTTGAAGGGCATCACTTTGCGATTACAGAATTTATGCCTGGCATATCTCTTCGAGATTTTTTACTGGGCGATGTCCCGCATGATCTGAGGGCAATCATGACTGAGGTGGGTATGATTCTCTCAAAAATCACAGCATATGAATTTTCAAAATCTGACTTTTTGAACAAAGATTTGGAGGTGGTCCCATACGAATCCTCTGATGTCATAAAGTTTGCACAGGATTGCTTGAATAACAGAACTGTAGTATCTGTGCTATCGCCTGAGATGATTGATGAAATCAAAAAAGCTATAAAGCAATATGCATATTTATTTTCCACTGACGATGAAAAGCACCTCGTTCATGGTGACTTTGATCCCGCCAATATTTTGGTAGATAAAATTAACGACTCTTGGGTTGTCACCGGCATTTTGGACTGGGAATTTGCTTTTTCTGGGTCTTACCTTTGGGATGTGGCTAACATGCTCAGATACGCCCATAAAATGCCGCCTGAATTCCAGAACTCATTTATAGATGCCTTGCAAAGAAATGCTATCAAATTGCCCCCCGATTGGCGCACAACTGCACATTTATTAAATTTATCATCGTTGCTTGACCTTCTTAAACGATCGGACCCTCAACGTCACCCGAGCAGATGCGCTGATATTCACGAACTTATAGATCATATCTTATCAGAGTTAAATAACATGCAAAAAATAGATCGTGTTGAAATTAAACCCTATGACGCCAATTGGCCAAATATATTTGAAGCTGAGGCGGCTCTCATTAAAAAAGCATTAGCTGATAACTGCGTTGCTATTCATCATGTCGGTTCGACTTCGGTGCCAGGTTTGGCGGCTAAGCCTAAGATAGACATTATCGCAGTTGTACGAAATTTGGTTTTTGATAAATCACAATTAGAGGCTATAGGATATAAATATAAGGGTGGTTTTAATATTCCTCTCCGAAGAAGCTTCACAATAAGAACAGCTGATAGAAATATTAATCTTCACGTTTTTGAAGAAAACGATCCTGAAATTGAATTAAATATTTTGTTTAGGGATCATTTGCGCGAGACCCCTAGCGCTAGAGATGAATATGCGCTGCTTAAATATAAACTGATTGCAGAAGAATCTTCCCATGAGAAAAACAACTCTATTTACAGAGGATATACTTTGGGTAAGCATGACTTTATCCAAAATATCTTAAAAAAGTCTGGCTTTAATAAGCGCCGATTTGTGCTATGTACACATCACTCTGAATGGACTGTGGCTAAACATTTCCGCGACACCTATTTCTTTGGCCCCAATGGCATAGAAGATCCTTATACATGGACATTTAACCATGAAGAGCATGCTCATCTTGTTTTATATCAAGTCACAGAGATCGTCGCTTACGCTCATATTCAGTTTTGGCCAGATCAAAGAGCGGCAATTCGTATTATTGCTACTGATGAGAATAAGCGAAATCAAAATTCTGCTAGCGTATTTTTGACGCTTATAGAGAAATGGCTGAGAAGTTTAGGTATTAAAAGCATTCATGCTGAATCTAGGCAAAGCAGTCTAAGGTTCTATCTCAAAAACGGCTATACAGAAATGCCTTTTAATGATCCCGAAAACCATGAATCTGATCCAAATGATGTTCCGGTGGGTAAGGTGTTATGAAGAATCAGATTCAAATTCGTCCCCTTATAAGAGAAGATATTGCAGCTATATCTGAAGCTTTTAACCAAATCGGCTGGAATAAACCGCCATCGCTTTTCGAAGCATATTTAAAGGAACAAGAATCAGGAGAGCGACTTGTTTGGGTGGCTCACTTCAAGGGCGAATTTGCCGGTTATGTGACCTTAAAATGGCAATCACAATATCCGTCATTTAAAGCACAAAGCATCCCGGAGATTATGGATTTAAAGGTATTACCTTGTATGCGAAAAATGGGTATTGGCTCCTTACTGCTTGATCGTGCTGAAAAAGAAGCTGCAACGAAAAGCCAAATTATTGGCATTGGTGTTGGTCTCTATGCAGGAGAAGATGGAGGCTATGGAGCTGCTCAAAGACTTTATATCAAACGTGGCTATATCCCTGACGGAAAAGGCGTTACTTATAATTATGAACCCACGATTCCAGGTAACAGCTATCCGCTTGATGATGACCTGGTGCTGTGGTTTACGAAGAAATTAAGATAGGAGTTAAAAAATGAAGCCAAGAATTAATATTATTACTTTAGGAACAAAAGACTTAACTAAAGCTACAAGATTCTATAAAGAAGGGCTTGGATTTACGAAAATGGATTTTGAAGGCAATATCAGCTTTTTCATGCTTAACGGCAGCTGGTTATCGCTTTATCCATGGGAATTATTAGCTCAAGATGCGCAAACAGATGTTGCTTCCTCTGGTTTTAGAGGGATCACGCTAGCGCATAATGTTGAAAACGAAAATCAGGTTACAGATATCTTGGAGCAAGCTAAAAGTGCCGGTGCTCATATTGTAAAGCAAGCTCAGAAAACTGAATGGGGTGGATTTTCTGGATATTTTACTGACCTTGACGGACATTTATGGGAGGTTGCCCACAACCCCTTTTTCTGGCCGGGACCGAAAGATGACAATGGTCATCTAGAAGAGAGTGCCCGATGACTTTCCCCTATAAACTTATCGACTTAACCCACGCACTTGATAGCACTATCCCTACCTGGAATGGTGGGTGCGGGTTTAATCATGACGTGCATATCGATTATTCTGATTGTGAAGGTGAATATAAATTCCGTGTCATGAAAGTGGCAATGCACGCGGGAATCGGCACGCATATGGATGTGCCAAGCCACTGCATTCCTGGCGGGAGATTCATCCATGATTTTGATGTCAATGATTTGATAATGCCGTGCGTGGTGATTGATGTATCCGGTAAATGCTTTGAGCGTTATTCCTTGAGCGTGCAAGATGTAGGGGATTTTGAAAGCAAGTATGGCAAGATCGCAGCTGGCTCATGCGTGATGGTTAAAACCGGTTGGAGCAAGTTTTGGCATACACCTTCGAAATATCATAACAACCATGTGTTCCCATCCGTATCCTCTGAGGCTGCAGAGCTTTTGGTTGAACGAGGCGTAAGCGCCATTGGTATTGATACACTTTCACCCGATCGCCCCGAAGATGGCTTTAACGTTCATAAAGCCTTTTTAGGTGCGGATAAGATAATCATAGAAAATGTAGCAAATCTGGGTAGTATACCACCGACCGGAAGCTTTGTTATGGTCATGCCCATTAAAATTAAAGATGGCACAGAAGCACCAGTAAGACTCGTTGGATTAATTAAAAAATAGGTAAATTATGAAAAAAGTTGTTTTATTGTTATGTTCAATGATCTTCTCCGTAAACACACCTTTTGCTGCTGGAAGCTGTTTTATAGCCAAGGACAACAGTGTTGTTATTAAACGAGAAGGCGATTGCAATATACGTTACTCTCCTTGTTCAACTTTTAAAATAGCTTTAGCTCTCATGGGGTATGATGCTGGTATTTTAAAAGATGAAATGCATCCCGAGTGGCCGTTTAAACCTGAGTATGAAGCATTCCTAGAATCTTGGAAAGATCATCAGAATCCAACGAGTTGGATGAAAAATAGCTGTGTATGGTATTCGCAGGTTTTAACTCCGCAGCTTGGCATGAAGAAATTTCAAGATTATGTGAAAGAATTTAATTATGGCAATCAAGATATCTCTGGTGATAAAGGCCAAAATAATGGACTTACAAATGCATGGCTTTCTAGTTCTTTGGAAATATCACCAGAGGAACAGGTCGTCTTTTTGGAAAAATTGCTTGCAAATAAATTACCAGTCAGCAGGCATGCCCAAAATATGACAAGAAATATTGTTTATGTTGAAGACCTTCCTCACGGCTGGAAGTTATATGGCAAAACAGGAAGTGGTTACCTATTAAACGCGGACAGAACGCAAAAGTTTGAAATAAAGCATGGTTGGTTTATTGGCTGGATTGCAAAAGGCGATAAGAAAATCATCTTTGTTAATCATATAGTGGACGATAAAAAAGAAGAAAAGCATGCCGGTCCTCGAGCTAAAGAACAGGTCAAAGAGAAATTGCTACCGCTTATTGAACAAATTGAAAATTCAAATAAAGGTTAAGTTATGAAGAAAGTTGTTTTATTTTTGTGCTTCATCGTTCTATGCGCTGGTTCTGCATGGGCGAAGGAGCAATGTTTTATAGCAAAGGAAAACAGTAAGATTTTACAAAGTGAAGGTGATTGTACTGTTCCTTATACGCCTGAATCTACATTTAAAATTGCTTTGAGTTTAATAGGGTTTGATTCTGGAATCTTAAAAGACGAAACGCACCCATCGTGGTCTTTGCCAACCGGAACAGATCATTATATCAGTGTTTGTAAAGGCGACCACAATCCCAAAACTTGGCTGCGAGATAGTTGCTTATGGTATTCACGGATTTTAACTACTAAGCTAGGGTCAGAAAAGTTCCAGGATTATGTAACAAAATTTGCTTATGGCAATATGGACGTTTCAGGAGACAAAGGTCAAAACAATGGTCTGACACATGCTTGGATATTATCTAGCTCACTCAAGATATCACCTGAAGAACAAACTATATTTTTACAAAAATTGGTAGATCACAAACTCCCAGTCAGCAAAGCGAGCTATGACAAAACTAAAAAAATCATGTTTATACAAGAGCTGTCAGGCGGTTGGAAGCTTTATGGCAAAACCGGAAATGGGTTATTAAGAGATAAAGATGACAATAAAACAGATTTGCAGCATGGGTGGTTTGTTGGCTATATCGAAAAAGGCAATCGAAAAATTGTATTTGCGAGTCACATCACAGATGATGAAAAACAAAATATTTTTGCATCATTTAGAGCTAGAAATGAAGCTTTAAATAAGCTTTGGTATCTCATTAACGAGCTTGAAAAATGAATAATCCAGCACAGATAAAACGCTTCATCTTCACCGGCACTCCAGGTAGTGGAAAAACCTCTTGTCTAAAAAAGCTAGAAAAATCAGGCTATGCTGTTATTTATGAAGCCGCAACGGACGTAATCAGCACAGAGCAAGCTAAGGGCATAGAAAAGCCATGGGAAGAGCCTGAGTTTGTCGATAAAATTACACTTATGCAAAAAGAGCGCCAGATGCATTCTACCGGAAATATCCAGTTTTACGACCGGTCACCTTTTTGCACCTATGCTCTTGGTAAATATTTGGCCCATTGGAAAGGCCTAGAATTTAAGCCTTCGCCTGTATTGCTTGATGAAATTGATCGTTGCCTAAAAAACGGCGTTTACCAGAACCAGATATTCTTTTTTGAAAATCTAGGGTTTATCGAACATACTGACGCCAGAAAAATTTCTTATGAAGATGCTTTGATTTTTGAGCAGATTCATCTGGATGTGTATAAAGAGTTTGGCTTTGACATCATGATGGTACCCAAAGAGCTGACGGTTATACAGAGATGTGAATTTATTTTAGAGAAAGTGCAATGAAACTTTTTAACCACGTCCAAATTAAAGTCAAAGATTTAGACAGAAGCCGAAAATTCTACGACCCTGTTATGGCCGCTTTAGGATACCAAGTTGTTCTGGAAATAAATGATGTTGTCATAGGGTATGGAACAAGCGTTCATGATATGTTTGAAATACGTCAATTTGATGAAAAGTCACCTTTATCGCAGCACGTTCATATTGCCTTTAATGCTTCTTGCAAAGAAAATGTGGATGCATTTTATAACAACGCCCTTGATGGTGGTGGAAAATGTAATGGTAAACCTGGTTTTAGGCCAGAGTATGAAGAGGGCTACTATGCAGCTTTTGTGATTGATCCCAATGGCCATAATATCGAAGCTGTTTATTCTAAAAATTCCATCACTTAAATTTCCCAACATTCACCGCCTCATTAATTCCTATCTCTTCCAGAAAATCAGCATCATGCGATATGACGATCATCGCACCGGGATAAGATTTCAAAACCTGTATAATGTGGTCTTTCGTCTCTAAATCAAGGTTGTTGGTGATTTCATCGAGGATCAGAAGTTTGGGTGTTTTGGCTGCAATTTGTGCCAAACTGAGCCTTGCTTTTTCACCACCGGAAAGCGTGCTCACAAGGGCATTGACCTCTTCATTTTTACGAAATAAAAAATCATTCAAGTGACGACGTACTTCAATATGGGACAAATTTGGCACCAATTCAGCAATGGTCTCTAATACAGTCTTTTCCGCAGACAAGGTACCGTAATGCTGATCCAAATACCCAATATCACTGATCTTAGGCGCATACCAGTTGCCCGATTTTATAACACAAGCATCATCCATAATTGCCTTAATCAAGGTTGATTTTCCGCTGGCATTATCACCTTGTATGGCGATACGATCTCTAGAGCTTATTGATAGACTGATTTGTTGAAGTAGAGGCTCTTGCTCCGCATAGGCAACACTGCCGTCACTAATCGATACAATCGTTCGATCGCCAATATCTGCACTATTTAGCGAAAATTTTGGCACAATAATTTCAGGTAGGCGCAGATTGGAAAGTTGATCGGTTAAATCCTGTTTTTTATGATCGATGGCAGATTTTTTGCGGCCAGAGGTTTCTTCAGCTCTACCGGCTTTGGCTGTGCTTACAATCGTGGGCCATTTTCTTTGGTGAATGCTTTTTTCACCCTTGGCTTTGCTTTTAGCAGCTCGTTTTTGCTCTTTCATTAAAGCATGATGCATATCTTTTTTTTGCCGATCGAGGCGTGTTATTTCTTGCTCTAAGGAGGATCTAGCTTTGCGTATTTCGCGAATATAATCATCGTATTTGCCGGAAAATACACGGATTTGCCCATTATCGATATGCCATAGGGTATCAATGCAATGACGCAGTAACTCGGTATCATGAGACACCACAATGAGTGTGCCAGGATAAGATTGCAACATTCGCATCAGGCTTTTACGATTATGTCTGTCTAAATGGTTGGTGGGCTCATCGAGCAGCAAAATATTGGGTTTAAGGCTCAATGCTTGCGACACTGCCGCATTTAAGCG
This sequence comes from Gammaproteobacteria bacterium, assembly GCA_016874185.1. Classification (GTDB taxonomy): domain Bacteria; phylum Pseudomonadota; class Gammaproteobacteria; order Comchoanobacterales; family Comchoanobacteraceae; genus UBA1515. The sequence goes on along the minus strand of VGUW01000002.1, from coordinate 32,888 downwards.
CTGCCCACCACTTAACGAATCAAATTCTTCAACAATTTGAGGAACAAAGCCAATAATCACATCAGCTGCACTTAAGACATCACCACTTGTAGGTTCCACCATGCCATTCAATATTTTGAGTAGCGTCGTTTTTCCACACCCGTTACGACCAATAATGGCAATACGGCTACCATAAGGGATTTGCACACTAAAATCGTCAAAACAGGTTTTATGCGGGAAGGACAGCTGAAGATTTTTGATCTGAATCGGTTTATGTATCATATGAATCTCTTTAAAGTATTTAGGGCTATAACGAATTGAGACGTAAGCTTAAAGAGCTTTGGTCTTATGCCCTTTGTAGGGCTACTTTAAGAGATAATTTTCATGATACGGACAAAACCTCAAATTGATTTTTTTGACACACTATGTTCACATAGTACTCTATTTTAGAAAATAATTCAATCTCAATATTTTTGGCAAGCTTCTAACTTATCCAGCAAATCTCACCGTCCGCATTTTTGAAAAAAGCAGTCATACACCTCAATTTGAAGATTCTGAGAATTTTGATGCTGAGCTGATAAAGTGGTTAAACATTTAATACTCAATATGTTTTGCATACGGCTATCAATTCTTTCAACAACTCACTGAGTTTCCCATGCTGAAATGACATTAATTGCTCTCTCCCACATGCATGAATCAATCTGTCGTGGGCTAATAGCCCGTAAACAAGCCACAATACATTGGCTATCTCTAAAGCATCGACCACATTTTTTTCCGATTCATACTTCATGTAATTTTTGAGGCAGGCATGCTTGATCTGAAGATAGTCGTGATCATCTTCTGTGAGCGCATAATGTTTCCTGACTTGGTATAAACAATTCAGCAGAGAAAAAAATGGGTGCGAGATGGAGATTTCACCGAGATCAATAATGGTGATATTTTGCGAGTTACCGCTTATCAGCGTGTTGTTGTCATTAAAATCAGGTTGGACGATGGTTTGCTTAATGGCATAGCCAGATAATTTTTGGCATAAACCAGTTATCTTTGGATGCAGCTTTTCTAATTCGCTCACCTCCAATTCAGACAACCCATCAGCCATCAGCAGATCTTTTTGTAAAATCACTTGGCTGTATAAATCAGGCATCTTGTTTAAGCGCCAATCGGGAACACCGATATTAATAAAAGCATCGACATGATCTGCAACTGTTATTTGAAGTGATGTAAATTGTTGAATTGCTTTGCAAAGCAAATCGGTATCAAATTTCTTTTTCAAAATGCTACGCAAAGATGTGCCAGCATCTTTCATTAAAAAGCAATGTAACTCAGCATTATGCGCAATAACAGTAGGCACCGGTGCACGAAATTGGTCTTGCAATATTTTGATAATACCAGCCTCTAACGCAATAAGCGCTGGGGTAGTTTTAAGATAAAAAAGTTCATCCCCCGTGTTGATTCTTACCACGCTCGACCAAAGCGTTTGCACAACGATCTCTGTATTAATTTTAGTTTGTTGTAGAGCAGTCATGGCCCATTCAAGGGCGTCATTTAATTTATCTATAGCGGATTGGTACAGCATGCTCATAAGTATTTAGTTCTAGCTCAGATGTTTCTATTTTTCTACTATTAAGTGAAGCTTTTTTAACAACTTTTTCGATAAAAGCATTAAATCCTTCAGGACTTGATATATTATAACGCTCCTTGTCAATTTTCACTATACCAGCATTTTGGCGTAGTATTCTGTTTGTAAAAAAAGAATGAGCATTAACATTATGAATACTTTCATTGTTTTTAAAAGAAAATGATGCCATCACAGGAGGTAAAGTAAATGATGAGCTGTACCCCCCTGAAAAGGCTAGAATCCTATTGCGCAAAGCGATGGCATAACCTTTGCAAGTATCATCCTTCATTGAAGTTACCACAACAAGTTGATTATCTTTTGTTACATTGTGCCTGTTGTCTCCGTCAAATTCAGGCTGAAACTCTACTATCTTGCAACTTTTAGCACGATAATGCTCCGGTACAGCCTCAAAATAATTTGGGAGCTCCTCTATAAAGCGAACAGCATCAACATGATTTTCTATAGTGAAGCGCCCATATAGCTGATTTACTAGATTTGTAAAATCTTTTTTATTTCTAATATTGTATCTGGTACTATCTATTTGCATAAGCCCTGCATGATCTGATAAGGCAGTTCTACACATTCTTATGCATTCCTTTTTAATATTACCGCGCCTGGGGTCATCAGGACAGAATTTGAATCGCTTATTATGATCGGGCATATTAGCCACTCCAGGAATAATATATTCTGCGATGCCAAAAAAAAAGAGTTGCAAAAGATGATAGATAAAATGTGAAATTCCAACCGAGCGATTTTCAGCTGTCACAATCATTAAACCACAGGCTCGATCATTGCCTTCGTATTCACATGTTTTTGTATCTATATATAATCTCATAGGGCCCTGATATTGTTTGTTTCTATATATCCATCTTGGAAGACAATCTAATAAATGTTCTGCTATTTGTGCCAGCAACGGTTTTTCGTTATATCGCTCACCGCTACTAATACGATTTATATTATTCGATAATAAATTTAAAGCACATACCGTCAAAAAAATAGGTAAAGCACCATAGCTATAGTGTATCCAAAACATAACAATACAAAAATGTACTACGACAGATGCTGTAATTCTTCTGATGCGTAATTCATAATCGGAATTTGTTATATTAGCTAATAGCTCATCGGTGTTATCAATCAATTTGGTTACACTAGAGGTTATATATGATATAACCTGCAAGCATTGCCCTAAGATAGGGATGCTCCATAAGCCATTTGGCCACTCATATTTTGTCTCATACAGTGCATTTTCTAGCTGACTTTCAAGTTCATCTAAATACAAATTCTGTGGATCCCATCTTAGGTTATTAATATCTGGTTCAATAGCCTTAGTTCCTGGATGCTTTATTCTACGTTCGGCTACAAGCGCCTGAGGCTTCAATTGTTCTTCCCTTATATAGCGATGCCTCTGAGGTATGGCAATATTGAAATTGGCAATGCATGCTTTAAAAAACTCTCGGTATTCCTGAGCTAAAGACGAGAAAAATGAAAATAAAGAACGTTTTTTTGGAAAAAATGAGTCGCCAATTTGAACGGTGTAATTATTTAAATAAATATCATGTGCTAATCTAACGAAACTTGATGTATAGTTTAAATTATACATTTTTCCATTTAATACGACGATATTATTATCATCAGGCCGCCGTGAAATTTTGTAATGCATCATACATAAATAGGTTCGTTAAATAGAACCACAGTGTAACATAGTAACATAAAAAACTAAACAGTAAGTAAAGCTTTTATCAAAATCTCGCTTTGCGGGTATATGCGCTTATTCTCCGCCCCAATAACGAACCTCAAGACCAGTTTTCAGAAAACCTAGTAAAATCGAGGGTTCTGGACATGCGTACCTTGACGACCGACGTTCGCATCTAACGGAGAAACGGAGAACAAAAAGGGAGATTTTGGGGTAAAATCGGTGATTTTGTGATTCTCTAAGTACGCATGTGCTTGGCGACTAAAAGGTGCTAAAGCCTATGAATACTGGGGTTCGTAGGGTGGTTTTGGAATTCAAAAAATGACGCCCAAAAAGTTCGGTGCTTATAAACTGGCGGTGCCTTCTTGGGATAACAAAACCCCTCTGCTGCTTATTTTCCTTGGCTCCAGAAACTATAATCACGCTTGGGTTGAGTTTTTCTCATTACTGGCTCATGGCGTCCAATATTTCCAGAAATAGATTGATGATATCAAGATATATGGAGATGGATATGTTTATAGCAGCATTCCAATTATTTATCCCAGCAGCTTCCATTTTCGCTAAGCGATTGAAGTCATAAACAAGGTAGAGAGTGAAGATCACGGCACCAATGCCTGCCACCCAACGCTGTGCAGCTCGAGGAATGGCAATAAATAGACGGGCTAAATTAAAAAGAATAAGGCAAATTAAAGCAATAAATAAAGCTAGTCCTAAAAACCCAAAATCTATTTGGGAGTAAACACCAACAACAAAAGTTCCAAATACAATCGTTGTAGTAATCGCAAGGACCTTAGAGCCAAGATTCTCATCGACTGACAAAAGGCACAAAGCCATCCCGATGCCTACCAAAATAGACCAAATGCCAAATATGGAAAGTCCAATACCTAAGGGTTGATGCTGTCCCCAAAATAACAGTACCAAAAATACCGCGATGTCGGCTATGAGAAGCCCATAAAAATATCCTTTTACATGCTCCCAGTTTACATGGATATCAAGCTGGCCATGCTCATTATTGGTAGAGGTGATCCAGTGCACTTTCTTATCATGTAATTGTCTAAATTTTATCAGCGTTACATGCGCGCTTATCCACGTGATTAAAAGCTGCAGGCTAAGTACAAAAAAAGTTTTAGAGAATAGTGTGGGAAATAATAAATCCATAGCAACGTCCTATTTTATCAATAAAATGTGGCCTTCTTAGGCCTAAAAGTCAACCGATTGAATGGGTTCGAATCCCACAAGCCCATGCAATCTCACCTTAAAACTCATCTACAGATTCAGAACTAGAGGGCGGATTGGTTCAGAGCTTGCATTCTCTCTGCTCTCTTTGGCTCTGAAGTTGCTTTTTCGGCGGTTTCTTTGGGGTGTTGTGTAAGTGAAAAACTTTAAAACTCCCGCCAGTCGTCATAGATTCTGTATTTTTAGCGCATGACGTGAACAACCTGCGCGGCTCTGTTGTTCAGAGCTTTGCGCTGAAAACCGCAAGATTCCTCATGGCTTCCACCGCATCGGTTGAGTGCTCGCCCAAGAGAGGGTTTAAAAAATGTAATGGCGGAGATCAGTTTACCGTAACCTAACCAACTCCAAACTGGGGTGGTATAGTGATGTTTTCAGTCTCTGTGGCGATTATAGAGGCGTACTTGGAGAGTCTCAAATGAACGATTTTGGATTCTCTGGAGAAGAGCATGAAGCACAATCGGCATGTCCTTAAAGTTAGGCTACATGTAACCTTACGGACATGACGATCTTATAAATCTTGTTTTGAGCTTGACTTGTAAGTGAAAAACAATTATTATGTCCTTATAGTTACAATATCAGTAACTTTGAGGACATGGTAATCTTATGAATTTGCAATCATACATAAAAAATATACGAAAGGATGGTAAACGCTACTTTACCACCCTAGATATTACGGGGCAATTTCATGTTTCAAATGGTCATGCGAGAGTAGCCTTACATAGGTTACTTAAAACAGGAGATCTGATCTCACCGGCGAGAGGTTTATATGTTATTGTCCCACCAGAACATCAACCGCATGGCTCTATCCCTCCCCAAGAATTGGTGCCTTTGGTCATGCAGTATTTGGGCGCCAATTATTATGTCGCACTTCTAACTGCGGGGTTGTTTCATGGGGCGACTCATCAGAAGCCTGCTAGATTCCAGGTGATATCAGACAAACGCATTAAACATCCATCAGCTTTTGGCGATGTGGAAATTGATTATATTTATAAAAAATCCGTGCTTGAATTGCCCACTCAAGATTTTACTATGAGCACCGGTTACCTTAAGGTGGCAACCCCTGAATTGGTTGCTCTTGATTTACTTCAGTACCCTAATCATGCAGGTGGCTTAAATCACATCGCAACTGTTTTTTCTGAGCTTGCCCCAGCACTAGACCCCATAAAGCTAATCAATCTTGCGAAAGATACCCACACAGAATGTCAGTTACAGCGTATTGGTTACATCATAGAGCACATTGATATTATGGATGAAGATAGTTCCAAAATAATAATTGATGCTCTTGCTCAGTATGTCCAGGAAAATAAACCAAACTATCTGCCTCTTGCATCCGAAATCTCAAAAACAGGGTATCCATGGTGTAAAAAATGGAGAATTATTGAAAATTCAGAAATTGAGAGTGATTTATGATTCCAGAAGTTTTTATTGAAAATTGGCGCAAAATCGTTCCATGGCAAATGAGCGAACAAATACAACAAGATTTAATGATCAGCCGCGCTTTGATTGATTTGTACAATGAACCAAATATCAAGGAAGCTCTTGTTTTTCGTGGCGGTACAGCACTAAACAAATTATTCATCAATCCTCCGGCGAGGTATAGTGAAGATCTGGATTTTGTGCAAAAAAATGCTGATCCAATTGGGCAGACGATTGATGCTATCAGAGCCGTATTAAAACCATGGTTAGGCGATCCTAGCTGGAAGATTACCCAGCGTAGCGCCAAGCTGATCTACAAATACGAATCTATGAATAAAATTCCAGCAAAGCTAAAAATTGAGATCAATACAACAGAGCACTTGCATGTATTACCTTTAAAAACAGTAGCTTTCTCTATGGATTCGCCTTGGTTCACAGGTGCTACAGATATAATTACTTATGAACTTGATGAACTAATGGCAACTAAATTGCGCGCTCTTTATCAGCGACGTAAAGGAAGAGATTTATTTGATATATGGTATGTAGCAGATCACAACTTAATCAACCTAGAGCAGGTTTTTGATATTTTTTATCAGTATTGCCGTTATAACAATGTGAAGATCATGCGCGAAGAATTCTTAAAGAATCTTGAACTTAAAAAAAGTCACCGGGACTTTAACATGGACATGAGTGTTTTGTTACCATCTAAATTGCATTGGGATTTCGATGAAGCCTACACTTTTGTTGTGGATAAAGTGATTAGCAAAATGCTTTAGGTAAAAAATTAACATGAATATAACGAGGCTATATGACCACCATTATTGAAACAGAAAGGCTTATTTTAAGAACTTGGAGAAAAGAGGACGCAGATCCCTATTTCCAAATCAACCAAGATCTAAAAGTGATAGAATTTTTACCTAAGGCGCTAATTATGGAGCAAGTGAATGATTTCATACCTGCTGTTAATAGTCATCAAGATAAACATGGTTATACGTTATGGGCTGCTTGCCTAAAGGAAACTGAGGAATTGATGGGCTTTATCGGTCTCAATTACACTGATTGGGAATCCAATTTTACCCCAGCAGTCGAGGTGGGCTGGAGACTTGGCTCTCAGTATTGGGGCAAAGGCTATGCCACAGAAGGCGCCGAAGCTTCCTTGAAATACGGATTTAAGAAATGTTGCCTTAAAGCAATCGTTTCTTTTACGGTGCCTGCAAATGTTAGGTCTTTAAGAATCATGGAAAAGATAGGCTTAAAACGAGATTTAAACGGTGATTTTGCTCATCCAAAACTTGCGGCTGATCATAAACTGTCTCATCATTTTATGTATAGATTAAGTGCTGATGAGTATGCCAAATGAACCCCTTCCATTCCAACCTCATCAACATTTACGGAGAAAAAGGCAAAGCGTGGCTAGATGAACTGCCGGGGATTGTTACGGCAATATCTTCAAAGCTGAATTTACGTGATTTAAAAGAAGTCACAAATCTTACATACAACTATGTGCTGTCAGGATTGCAGGCCGGTAATCCTATCATTTTAAAACTGGGACTTGATAATGAGGCACTAGCTCGAGAAGCATTTGCGCTCAAGTGCTTTGTAGGCTGTGGCGCAGTGAAGGTGCTTGTCGAAGCTAATGGAATGTTGCTTTTCGAAAGAGCAGTACCCGGCGCATTCGTTAAAAGCTACTTTCCGGATAAAGAACAGGAATCCATCGAAATTGCCTGCGGGGTTATGAAAAAGCTGCATCAAGCAAATATTCCTGAAGATCACACATTCCCTCATATTAAAGATTGGCTTACGGCATTGGATAAGGATTGGAATATTCCAAATCATTATCTGCAAAAAGCAAAAAAGCTCCGAGATGAGCTGTTACAAACTTCTAAGCTGGATGTTCTACTCCACGGCGATCTCCGCCATGATAATATTTTGCAAAATGGTGATGATTGGGTGGTGATTGATCCCAAAGGTGTGGTTGGCGAACCAGCTTATGAAGTGGCTGATTTTATTCGAAATCCAAGGCCAGAATTACTAACCCATGCTGATGCGCCAAATATTATTCATAATCGCGTCACTCGATTTGCTGAGCTCCTTGAATTACCATCGCAGCGAATCCTTGATTGGTGTTTTGTGCAAGCTGTGCTTAGCTGGGTGTGGGTAATAGAGGATGGTAGTGATGCAGGCTATTTTGAAGAGCTAATCAGAATCCTTGAAGTGACGACGTTCCAATTTGACAAGCAATTAAACATAATATATAAGAGCAAATAAAAGTCATTCTAAAATGTTTGGTAAAAATTTATGTCTATACAAACTATGGCGCTATACAATAAGCAATGGATCATAAATATTACAAAAAACGTTGATTTAGTTTTGCTAGATATAGATGATGTCATAATAACCCCAAAACAGTATTTATGCAGTAGCTCTTGGTATGGTAGGTATCATACTGTGAAAAAATACGTGCTCACTCCTCATAACCTTATTAAAGACTTTTATTCTTGCATGAACAAAACTGATTATGAAGCAGTGAATGCGAATTTGATTGATGATATGTCGTATTTAGCGAAAATAAAACCAGTGCTTGGTTTTACAGCTAGGATTATTTCTTTTGCTTCGGAAACAAACACTGCGATAAAAAGCAGTAATATGAAGTTTTCGAAGCTTGATCACAGCTTTCATCAAAATATAAATGATGGAATAATATATGTTGGATATAATAAAGATACTGCCAAATCAAATAACAAAGGCGAATTTTTAAATAACTTGCTTGAAACAGAGCAATTTAAAAATATAACTTCTATTTTATTCGTAGATGATACATTAAAAAATTTGCAAGAAGTTGGAGATGCTGTGCCATCTAATATCCAATTTTATGGAGTGCATTTTACAGAGGCTAAAGCAAAATTGTTTTGCGATTACAATCAGAAAGAATTAGATGTTATTGCAGATTATCAATGGCAGTATGCGTTATCTCATGATAGCATTCCGTCAAATAATGAGGCCTTGGCTAATATCTGCTACGATTGGAGCAACTAATGAAAAGTATTCTCTCTATTCAATCACATGTGACGTACGGTTACGTAGGAAACAAAGCGGCTGTTTACCCATTGCAAACTATAGGCTTTGATGTTTGGCCTATTAATACCGTGCAGTTTTCTAACCATACTGGTTATGGGAAATGGCAAGGAGAAATTTTCTCTAAAGAGCATATTATAAGTTTGGTTGATGGCATATTCGATATCGGACAAGCTCATAAATGTACTGCAATATTAAGTGGATATATGGGAAGTAGAGCAATATGCGAAGCTGTAAAAGAGATTGTATTGAAATTTAAAGCAATTAATCATAACCTGATATATTTATGTGATCCTGTAATAGGAAATAACAGCTGTTATGTAAAACCTGAAGTGTTGGATTTTTTTAAGAATGAATTAAGTGCAGATATCATTACGCCTAATCAATATGAGGCTGAAGTTTTATCTGGTATTAATATTAATACCAGACAAGATCTCATAGCAGTTGCTCATTACTTTCATAAGTTGAAAATTAAGATTGTTGTGATAACTGGTGTGAAGTTAGGGGATGATGTAAATTTGGATATTTTTGCATCTGATGGACAACAAAGCTATATAGTAACTAGTCCAGAATATCATTTTAATATTCCAATTAGCGGAACAGGGGATTTATTCTCAAGCACATTCTTAGGTGCATATCTACAATATAATGATATTGGGTTAGCGCTACAATACGCAACATTTTATTTGCAATCTGCCATTGAGAAAACGATTGAAGCTGGCGAAAGGGAGTTACAAGTGTTGGCTGTGGAATATAAAAATGTAGAGCAAAGATTACTGCCGAAAATAATCAATATGTGATATCACACCATATGTAAAAGTTTAAGTAAGTTGCAAATAGAATCCATGACAGATAAGGAATCATCAGCAGCGATACTGCTCTCATTTTTTTATAAGCTAGCCAAATGAGCGCACAGACCAGAATATCCATAGCAACTAAAACTACAAGGGAAAGTCCGGTTAAGTGGTAATGAAAAAACAAAGGTGTCCAGCTCCAGTTTAAGATGAGCTGGGTCATGTATAATGTTTTGATAACACTGAGCTTAGAAAAGGCTTGATGGCGCCAAATAAGCCAGCCGCAGGCACCAATAATGCCGTATAAAATAGTCCAAGCTATTGGAAATATATAATTTGGCGGTGTCACGGGGGAGCGATGTAAGGTGCTATACCAAGCACTAATCTCCGGCTTCGTTAAAGACCCAATGACTCCTCCAATTGCGATAATCGCCACGACCCAGATGATTAAAGAGAGTTGGTTTTTAATGCTTTGATTCATACACTGCTTCTCACCATTTTTGCTTCTTTGGCAGCTTGTTTTTGCAAAGCAGACTTATATTCAGCCCAAAAACTTACTTTTCTTTTATGCTTTATTTCGATGGCTTTTAAATATTCCTCATGATTTTGTAGCGTGCCCCAGTTTGCTATTTTAAAATTTAAAACACCACATGTTACAAGATCTTTTGCTGCATAATTATAATATTTCGATTTTGTTTCATCTAAAACTGGTTCGATCATTTTTCTATAAAGGAGCGTAGCTGCAATAGGATCGGTATTTTGCAGCAAATCTGCAGCAGGCCTTAACGTGTAATATTGCCTTCCATTTAATTCATCAAACCTAGCATGTACGAATTTTGCTACCTCTTCAAATTCCTGTATCTGGACTAAAAAACTCAAGGCCCCATGTGGTTCTGGGAATTGAAATGTTTTTTTTATAGCATCTGATTGAAAGGTTTCTTTAAAATCTGGTTTTGCAGCTTTTAAAATTTCCCCATAAATTTTGGGGCTCAAGGTTTCAGAAAACCATAATAGACGCTCTTTTTGAGCTTGTTCATAATTTCCATCTAATTCTAAGGCTTGTATTTTTAAGTCTTTTTTATCTTGTTGCCAAGAATGATTGATAGGTATTTCCATATCATCTAACCACTTGAGCGCTTCTTTTGGACGCCAATGTTTGATAAGTCTTTTAGCTATATCCAAATGATCATGGGCACAAATACCGTCTTTAAATGCACAGGCAGCAATATATTCGTCAACGTCATTTTTACAATCCGCAATAGACTTGAGGCCATGTTTTATAGTAAAAGCATTTTTATCATTTACTACATGCTCCAGTTTTTCTTTAAGTAAATCAAAGCCTTGATCTTTTAAAATGTCCTTAAAACTTTGAATAATACCGTCGTAAATGCTGTAATTATTATTCATGAACCGAGCGAAAACTATTTCTACGATTTCTTGATTATTTAGGTGGTTAATGTGCCCAGCAAGCAAACCGAGGTCATCGCAAGCGGTAAAAAATACCCCGCTGACCGTGCCATTACTATCATCAACCCGCTCGAGGGTATTTTTATGCAGATCTAGAAAATCAAGCATCATTTCAAAAGCGATCTTAGGAGACTTAGCATTCAAATCGCCCGCAATCCTCAAACGCAAGTCATTTAAACGATCTGCCAAAGAATCAGATTCGTAATAGTCGACAAATTTTGAAGATCTTTTAAGAGATGCGATTTCCTTTTTAATCATGCTGACTATTTTTTTAGGATCATCATCTAGACCTGCAAAAATGATATCGAGCTGCTTACCTACATCATGATTGCTCTCATGTAATGATAATAATATATCGACAAGCTTTTCGTGATTTGTAGCTATTAACAGCTCTCTTAATGTTAATTCACTATTTTCTGATTTTTTCTTAGGCATTCATAACCTCATCAATAATTCGTTTTTGTAAACTAGCCTCAGGGCTATTTTTATCTTCTATTTGGCATAGCTCAAACGTCGCTTTCCAAAGTGCCCAGGCACGGGCTCGGAGCCATGTATCTTCATCCATATCCATTTTTGATATAAAAATTTCACGAGCTTTACCGCTCAAATACGTCCATGCAATGACAAGATCGCAGGCAGGATCACCGACGGCGGCACCACCAAAGTCAATGACTGCGGAGAGTTTGCCGCTATCCATGAGTATATTGCCAATCGCAAAATCTCCATGAATCCAGATTGGTTGTTTGTTCCATCTCGTAGCACTTGCCTTATCCCATAAGCTAAGCGCTTGCCCAGCATCTATGATTTCAGTCAGCTCTGCAATTTGTTCTCTGGCGCCTTTATCGTAAACGCTGACGTGGTCGCCACGCCACCAGTTATGCTGACCTGGCTCAGGACCTTCAATATCGATAATCGCTTGTAGTTCTTTTAAAAACTTGGCGAGATCGGAAGCAAGTTGTTCTTTTTCTTGATCGGTCAACGTCAGCAAATTGATACTTTTTCCAGACAACCATTTGTATATAGAAAATGGATAAGGATAATCTGTCGATGGCTTTCCCATTTTAATCGGAGCCGGAATGTTAACGCTTAAAGGTTTTGCGAGTTTCGGCAGTAGTTCTTGTTCTTTAGGCACCTTTAAAGCGTAATCTGCGGCTGTTGGTATACGAATGAGCATTTGCTCGCCGAGCCTATAGGTGCGGTTGTCATGCCCCTGTTTTTCAACATCAACGATAGGTAAACGAGCATACTCAGGAAATTGCTCGGCTATGAGTTTGCGCGCAAGATCAAGAGTTGGCATAAATGTAGTAGTCATAAGTATCCTTTAAAAAATTTATCTACTAATTCCTTATGTTTTGCGCGTTCTGTTTCCCAACTACTTAAGATTTCATCGCGGGACGCATTGGGATTTGCATTTAAGTACATTTTTACAAAATTAATATAAGCCCATTCCGCTTTCGGTGCGCTTCCATATTTTTTTCTAAACTCATATTCTTTGCTCCACATATCAGCAAATTCTTGGTATGTAGGTGGATTGCGTTGCATCCAGCGGCTCTCTAACCAATCAATACCAAAAGCTGTAAAGTGGAAGTGTTGGCCTATAATTTCTTTAAAGAAAAGCCTAGTTTTTAGATCGTTTTTATAGGTCCCCTTAAGCATTAATGCATCAGGGCTTAGAACGCCATTGTTTCGATCTTTTGATACTGATATCGCAGGATATCCGCTCAAGTTAATTTTTTCACCAGTCTTAAGGAAATGTATAATTCTATTGATAAAATCTATTTTCTTGCCTTTCACAGAAAGGTTAAGTTTCTCGCAGCAAATCTTTAGCTCGCTCACATGCAAATAATGTAAGCTAGCGCGTAACTGATCATGATCTATGTTACGAAGACTCATACAATCCCTCCTACAAACCACTCAGATGCAATAGATAGATTTTGTTCGCTCAAAAACTTCCGTTTTGGATGATCATGAGCGCCGCATACCACAAGGGTTTGTGTGGCACCTTTATCCTTGGCTGCAGCTTTGACTGTTGCAATTAACCTTGTACCAACAGATTGCCAAAGGTTTTCGGATTGCACGCAGAAATCATCTATCATCAAGGTCAATCCACCTGGGTTATAAACTTCTGGAGCAGGCATGAGCTTACCAATCACAAATCCAAGGATTTCTTTGGCATCGCTTTCCGCACTGAACATCACATAATTCTTGTCTTCCAAAAGTTCTGTAAACCACTGTCTTTGTGCCTTATCTCCTTCGTCTCCAGCATATCGCCAAAATTGTGGTTGTGCTTTCTCATAAGCTAACCTCTTGGCTTTTGACAGTAAAACCATGGCATCGATATCAGAAAGTTGTGACGTGCGTACAACAAGCTGGGGAACTGTATTTTGATTGATGCTACTTTGTGTATCAAATTCAAAGATGACGCGACGGGGGCAATGCTCATCATATGCAACTTCTTTGATTTGCTTATTAAAAGTACCAGAGGTAAATTCACTAATTGCTTTTTCCCAAAACTTTAAGGCTGACTTATTATTAGGGATAACGGACACTTCCCACTTACCCGGATGCATATTCCAGATTTCTTTTGCTACACGAGAAGCAATACCTTGACCTTGGAATTTAGCGATAATGAAAAACTCACCCATGTTCCAATTATTTTCAGAGTTTTCCGTTTCTTGATTCAGCAGAACAAAGCCGGCTATCTCATCATAAACCTTAACAAAATAAGCTTTTCTGGACGGTTCTTCAAAATAGCTTTTAAAATCAAAGCACTTGTAAAGGCCATCTTCCGGAATAGCCCAATCAGATGAAATTGATCCACATTCTCGTGATATGTCATAAACATAGAAACGTGCCATATTTTGAATGCAGGGATAATCATCCAGCGTTGCATTGATAATTGAAATCTTTGGTTCAAATTTTTTGAGAAGTAGATGATGCACTTTGCCCGCACCACTTACATCACCTTCCATAATGAAATCACACACATGTTTGAAGCCCGCCTTCATATAAACATGCTTTGCGCGTACGTTATCACTCGCGGGATCAATTAAAAAAGTATCTGCTTTGGGGTCAAAACATTCGCGGAAATAACCGATAAAGTCAGATAATGTTTGAGATCCGTAACCCTTACCAAAAAATTTAGAATTGCCGATCATGTAATCAAGGCCATAGGTATGACCTGTTTTTGAAAGTCTTTTAAGTTTTTCTTCGCCTATAGCTTCCTTATGCGTTTCTTGGATAGTCATCAGCATCGCAAAAGGCTCATCTTCAAGATATGCGATCCAATAAACGTACTCGCCGCCAGCATAACACGATGGTGTTTTTCGCCCTTCAGCAAAATTGACAATGTCATCTTTATGCGCTTGGGTATTATCCCAAAATTCCATAACGTGAGGTTCAGTAAGCCAGCTAAAGATAGTGTCTAAATGAGCTCCTGTTACTTTTTCAAATTTCATTTTCATAGATCTTATTCCAAATATAATTTCATGCCTTCATGGTTGGGCTCGAAGCCAAGTTTTTCATAAAAATGTTTTGCTTTTGGCCGCTTTTTGTTAGTTGTGAGTTGGATAATGGAAACGTCATGTTCTTTGGCATAAGAAATCGCTTGGTCAAACATCCAAGATCCTATTTTCTGCCTTCTATATTTCCCGGCTACCCTGACAGCTTCTATTTGCATACGGGTACTGCCGATAAAAGTGAGTGATGGCATAATCGTAAGGTGGCAAGTGCCGATAATCTCGTCACCATTTTCTACAACCATTAAATATTGGTTTGGATCGCTATCGATTTTGTGAAATGCTTTGATGTAGTTTTCGTGCACCGCAGCTGATTTTGATTCTCTGCTAGCCCCAAGCTCATCTTCTAAGAGTAGCTCTATAAGACTTGGTAAATCAGCAATTCTTGCTTTTCTGTGAGTGAGATTGTTCATTCCTTCCTCAAATAAATTTGTTGAACCATCCCATCTGTCAGGGATTTTTCAGTTATTAAATCAAACTTTTCAAAACTTAAACCTAGAGGTATGCCGGTTCCTAAAGTTTGAGGCACAATTGTAAGAATGATTTCATCAATCAAGCCTTCTTGTGCAAAGCTTTGGGCCAATTGAGCGCCGCCTAGTAACCAGATGTCTTTATCTGATTTTCGGTCTTTCAATTTGGTCATAAATTCAAGTGGACTATCGTGCGTAATACTGATATAGGGTTTGTCAATTTCAAGTTGTTTAGAGGTGAAAACATAAGTGTGTTTATCCGGCCAGCCCCAATCACCAAAGCTTAAAATTTGTTTGTAGCTTCGGCTTCCCATTAGAATTATATCGATGCGTTCCATTAGGTCTTTATAGCCAACGGCTTCTAGTTCGGCATCATCTTTTGGATGCGGAAGCCAATCAACGCCGCCGTTAATATCTGCGATAAAGCCATCAAGCGAAGTTGCAATGTAGAGGATTATTTTATTCATAGCATTACACCTTCTTGGCAACTGTTAATATCCGCTCAGAATCCTCTTTTGAAAACGCTTCGCCATTTATGTCGGTTTGAGCTAATACAACAAACCCATTTTCTTTTAATAGACCTTGCAACTCATCGCTACCGTAAACCTGTAGGGTGTTTTCATAACCTTTTGATACTTTTGTTGGGCTCTCATTTCCATCTTGATAAACATAGGTACTATAGGATGCTAAAATGCCGTCATCAGAGATGGTGCTAAATTGGATTTCTCTGAATTTCTGACCATCGGTAGCAGCCATCCAATCTCCGGTTAATTTTGTGATGTTATTACCGGCTTTCAGGTAATCTAAGTTAAATATGTCGAAAATATACAAGCCACCCGGATTCAAATTACGGTTTATATTTTGGATGGTGAGTTTGAAGTCTTCGCGAGTCAAATGGCCAATTGCATTAAAGATTGTAATCGCAGCATCGAACTGCCCTGCATGAACAGTGCGGCAATCTCCTTGCAAGAATTTAATTTTCAACTGCTTTAATTTCGCTTTTTGTTTAGCAATTTTGAGCATGCTCTGGCTAATGTCGCTGCCTACAACTTCAAAGCCTGCCTCGACGAGCCAAAAGACTTGAGAACCGGTACCGCAAGTAAGATCAAAAACGGTAGCAACCTGATTCTCTTTTAATATTTTCTCTAAAAGCGCATTGATGGCCTTCGAATTATTTTCATTAAATTCATCATAACACTCAGCCCTTGTGTTGTAATAAGAGGCTTTTGCTGTTGTATGTTTAAGTATTTTCATATTCACCTCTGACTTAGCATTTTTATATGATTCATAATCGCTTCTGCTACATCTTCCTGGCTTAAATTGCTAACATTTAGCGCAAACAAATTAGGGTGAGTAATGGAGATAAGTGACCCATTATCTTCGGCTTCAGATGGATCAATAGATTTCCACCTTTGCCTTCTTTCTGGTCGCGTCAGGCGCTTTAGATGCTCTTCTTTACTAATTTGAATTTGTACTGGAATAAACAATGACCCTCGCGCCTCAGCCATTTGTTTCAATTGCTCGTAAAGCTTCCGATCTTCATTGGTATCTGCCAAGCAGTTTGTAAGCACATAACTATTTTTGGTGTGATGGACCAGGAAATCGAAAACTTCAGCCCTTATGCGAGCGATAGTATCCCAAGCAAAATCAGGTATCTTGGCATATCCGTCATATTGCAATAGCTCAAAAATAGGATTATTGATCAGCTGATTATCGCACACGATAAAACCATACTTTGCAGCTAATGCCTTAGCGATGGTGTATTTGCCGACCCCAGGCTTGCCGGTTAAATAGATGATTGTTGTTGGTTGTGTCATACGCTACCTCCCTCAATCAAAGTTCCTTGATGATAGAGTATCTTCCAATCACCATTGACTCTGCGCCAAAGTGTTGATCTTCTTGTCACTCTTGTTTTGTCTTGGATAAGGATGTATGTCAGTAAATAATTATCCGATGATATTTTTGTGAGTTCAAAGTCTTTTGCCTCCCAAATATCTTGATAATCCGGGTCGTTATACCGCTCGAGTAGCGTTTCTATGACGTCTTGTTTGGTGTAGACATTACCTGATGCACCGACTTCCCAAAATTCATCACACATTTGTCTTTCAATATCTTGTTTTGTTTTTCCAAACTTTTCAGGATGATGAAAAATCGGTTCCCTTGATTTAAGGTCATCAAGGATTTTGCCTTCATCGAATTCTTTCCACTCCGCAGGCGCATCAGACCTAAAGCCATCCCACAAGTATCCACCATGTGGTGCCAATATCTTTGTAACCGCACTTTCAATGCCGGAAGCATCACCTGTTTGTATCAGGATTTCAAAAGCCGTAGTCCATTCTTCTGCAAGCTCTGGATTTTCTTTTTTAAAAACACGTATCAACGATTTGCCGCTAGCGGTCCATTTGGTCGCGGCTCTAAAATAAAACTGTAGCAGTGGTTCAAACAAATGAACGGCAGAGATTATCTGCTCTTCTTTGTTTTTAGGAGATTTAATATCATCCAGGATATCTGTGATGAGAAAACGCTCTTTATCGATTTGAGCCTGATTCCATGCATCTGGTCCATTTGCCAAAGCGTCAGCTGCGATTACCTTAGCTTCCATGCTCACAGAGTTTTGCGCTAATATTTCCTGGCCATGCAGGATCATATTAATGAGAGCCGGTTTACCATCACTTGCCTCAAGCTTGCCGCAGAAATACCGCAAGGTATCAAGATCATGAATAAATGCATCAATTGGCCAACCGTCGTAAATAAAGGCTTCTCGATAAGCGTTGGCTACTTCTTCAAAAATAATAATAAGATCCAAATCAGATGCACTTGTTCCCTGATTCGCCGCAACTGATCCTGCCCAGAATATGGCTTTAGCATCAGGATAGCGTTCTTTAATAAGCTTTTGGATGGTTGGTAACGGGTCATGTCTCATATAATTTTCCTCATCAAATAACATGTTAGGTCATATTTCCAATCAGGGATAACAGCCACTTCTTCAAATCCACATTTTTTGAAAAATGCTAAAGCTTCCGGAAAGTAGGTGTTTAACTGGATTTCTCGGAGGTTTCTAGTTAAAGCTGTCTCCAACAGCTTGCCTATAAGTTGACGACCAAAACCTTTTTTTTGAAAAACTTCTTCAACATAAATTGAATCGCACCATAGTATTTTGCCGTGAATATAACAAATTGCCGCGGCAACATTGGTTTGTTCATGTTTTAAATAAACATTAACTCTCTCAAAATTGGTGTTAATGCCGGTTAATTTTTCGCATTCATGGCGCAAAGCTTTGTCGATTTTATTGTCAAAAATCGGGTCTGATATATAACTGAAGATAGGTTCATTATCTAGATTAGAGGCAGGCTTTGAATCTTCCACATTTATTCGGTCACTATGAGAATCAGGGCATGAAATGACAAGAAAACGAACAGAGTCTTTGGATTTGTTCAATACCTGATGAACGGCCCCGGCTGGAATTTCAATTCCCTGATTATTGTCTAGTTTATATTCATGATCATCTATCTCAATGTAAAGCGTTCCATTTAAAACATAAAAAAACTGTTCTGTTAGATTGTGAAAATGTTTAACCTCTAATCCGCCAGGCGGCATCATTTCTTCGATGACGGTAAAATTACCACCTTTTTTAAGCCACCAACCATCACAGAGATTTCCCCATACGAAATGTTCCACATTATTGACTGAAACGACTTTGTTTTTTAAAAACAGCATCCACACCTCTCCAGTATCTTGCTGTTCTGAAACCCTTTTGAATCCCGCTTTTGCGTAGCATTTAATGGCAGAAAGATTATTAATATCTGGATCTGCAAAAATGTGGGTGTACGGATTGCCGTGTAATTTAAGGAACTCTACAATTGCTTTTGATCCCAACCCTTGTTGCAAGGCCGATTCTTCGCCAATAAAAAGGTCGAATGCCCCTAAGTTTGCTGAAAGGCCTGAGAGTGTCTTGCTTCTAGGAAAATCATATGCGTTATAAATCTGGATGTATCCAATAGGATTTTGATTATTGTGTATAATGAAACCTTGAATAGGTTTCTGCTGCCCATCCACGAGCTTATATCCTTTGACGTATGAGCTATATTTTTCACGCACCAAATCCATTGTATACGTCACATCCTGATCCCACCATTTTTTGACGTGAGACGCCTCTAGCCACTTTAGCAGTAGTGGAAAATGTGATTCATGCAGTGGTTCAAATGTGATGGTCATGATCTACTCCTGCTTTGCGAGTGTCTGGAATGCTCCCGGTACAGGGTTGTCATCTACGAACTTTAGTATCAGGCGGGCAGCTTCAAAAGGAGATGTGGCAGTTGTATCCACCTTAAAATCATATGAATTTAAAACGCCTTGATGCACTCTATCAATCTGATCATTTGATAGACCAATGCAGCGATCGCGTCTTAAAACTTCGCGTTCTTGCATAACTGCTAGATCACAAAAAACGCCGATGTAATAAACCGCGTGAGCCTTTAAATGCTGGACATACGCTTTTAAAGCCTCTTCATCAAATAGCACTTCGTCGATAATGAGGTTGTTTCCGCATGTAGCTAGCATTTCAGCAAATTGCGGCATAACGCTAAATAGCTTCCCGCCTTCTGCCCCTGATTCGACATGCATTGTAGGGCCGCGCTCATTTTGCCCTGGAATAAATTTTAAGTATGGCTCTTGTCTTCCGAAGGGAATCATATCAATGAATGTATCAACGCCGAAACTTAACCAAAGCTCTGGGCTTTCATGTTGAATAGCCTTTGCGATGGAAGTCTTTCCGCTAGAACCACATCCGTTTAAGAAAATAATTTTACTCATGCTGCGTCCGCGATTTGTTGCTGTAAAATGCCGCGTAAATGCTCATCGAACCCTTGCTTATTTTCTCCTAAACTTACAAAAAAGGATTCTTCGGCCTTGAGTAAATCCTTTGCTGCGCCTTGGATTTTAGCTCTACCTGCATCTGTTAATTCTGAAAATTTAGAGCGCTCATCGCCTTCTTTTTGGGAGCGCTTGAGTAATCCTCTCTTTTCTAAAGCACGCAACACCTGAGACGTCATGGTTACATCAAAGCTCAAAAACTTGGCGAGGTCATTTTGCGATACATCTGCCCCATCTTTCTTCAAAAACCCTAATGTCATCAAAAGCATAAACTGAACATGAGTGAGATCATGAGGCAAAAGAGTGCTTTCAATCTTGCGCTTCCAGGCAAAATAAGCAGAATAGAGCAAGAACCCTGACACTTCATTCATGTTGATCCAGTTAGTTTTTGATGACTTTTTCATATGAATAATCTCCGATTAATTGCTTGGTACATATTGTGGGTTGATAGTGACTCTGTGCTGATACATATAAACTAGCTCCTTTAAAAAATTATTTTACGCGTTACATACTGTATACTCACATAATATATTTGCATAAAGCAGCAAAGTATGTCAAGATAAAGCTGCCACAAGGGGGCAAGAAAATAATTTTGGATTTGAATAAAATGACGAAACTTTTTGATTTACATGGGAAAACAGCAATCATCACGGGTGCTTCCAGTGGCCTTGGGGAACAATTTGCCCGTTGCCTATCTGGTGCAGGCGCACGTGTTTTATTGGCTGCTCGCAGGATTGATAAGTTGAACGACTTAGCTGCTGAGCTTAATAACGCTAGGGCCATCCAGATGGATGTATCAGATAAACAATCCGTAAAAAGTTGTTTTGCTGAGTTAGAGCAAGCTGGAGAGAAGATTGATATCTGTGTAAATAATGCCGGGATTGCAGCGCTTACTCCTATTTTTGAAGAAGATGATAACGATAATTTTGAGTCCATTGTTGAAACGAACCTGATGGGCGTGTGGTACGTCACTAAGGCAGTGGCAAACCACATGAAAAACCATGGCATTCATGGATCAATTATTAATATTGCCAGCATAAACGGAGATGCCTTCCCTTATAAAGAAGCAACGGCTTATGCAACCTCTAAGGCGGCTGTGATTCATATGGCAAAATCTTTGGTGACTGAGTTATCAAGGCATAAAATCAGAATCAATTCTATAGCCCCCGGTCTTTTTCATACACCTATGACAGATCACAAATTGGGTACAGATCAACAACGACAAGAGTTTGCTGAGCAGATTCCTATGGGTTTTGTTGCAACACCAAAAGATTTGGATGGCGCTTTGTTGTTGCTCGCATCAAATGCGCATTCGTCTTATATAACGGGAGCATGCATTACTATTGATGGTGGCAAATCTTTTGGAACATCCTGGGGGTCATAATAATTTCATGCGCGTACTTAAATTCATCATCGCAAATATAGGGCCCTATAAAAAGTATGTGTTTGGCATCTTTTTAGCCATGTGCTTGATCACCGTGGATAATACCTTAAAGCCGCTTTTAGTTAAGCTATTTATTGATATTGTCTCGGGAGCTGAGCAAGGAAATCTATGGGTTGTATTCACATTCTATGCCTTACTTCAATTTATGTTGGTAAGTAGTTGGACGATGAGCGACTATTGCATCACAAAATATACAGCTAAGTTTCGATTAAATGTAGCGGAACACTTTATGACAAAGCTATATGAATATCCGTACAGCTTTTTTCAAAATCAGCTTTCTGGTTCTTTGACATCGAAAATAAATGATGCATTTCAACACTTGCCGCATCTGATCTTCACGATCATTAACCCGTTTATGTATTTCATACTGTTAATACTGATCTCATTAGGGCTGCTTGCCTCAGTTGCACCTATTTTTGCCCTAAGTATGGGAGCTTGGGTTCTATTATTTTTTGTGATTACCATGGTTTCGATGAAAAAAAGCATGCGGCTTAATAAGGAGTATGCTGAGGAAAAGTCTAAAATAATTGGCCTGGCTGCAGACTATCTTGGCAATATGATGAGCGTGAAACTTTTTGCCGCCAGAACTTTTGAACAAGGGCGATTTTTCAAACTGCAAAAACCTTTTGTTGATATAGCTGAAAAAGGCGGTTTTTATCACACCTGGTTGTATGGTCTTCTTGGGATTCTCACGTCGCTTTATGCGCTTGCTTTCCTAAGTGCACTGATATTCGGTTATCAAAAAGGGGTTGTTAGTCCGGGTGATTTTGCGCTGGTTATTATGACCAACTTCAACATCATTAATACTCTCTATCAACTTTCTCATATGCTCAGGGATTTTATAGCGAATTGGGGAGCAGTGGATCAAGCGATAGCTTTGCTAGAAACAAGCGAAATTACGCATTCAGATAAACCAAACGCTAGCACTTTGAATTGCATACAAGGAAAAATAACCTTTGATCAAATCAAATTCCATTACAAAGGCACGCAAGCCCTTTTCCAGAATAAATCTATCGAAATTACAGCCGGTCAAAAAGTTGGCCTTGTTGGTTATTCAGGAGGCGGCAAGTCTACTTTCGTCAATTTGATCCTAAGGCTTTATGATGTAACAGATGGCGCTATTTTAATCGATGGTCAGGATATTAGGGATGTAACTCAAGATTCCTTGAGGGAAAATATCGCTATGATTCCGCAAGATCCATCATTGTTTCACAGAAGCTTGATGGAAAATATTCGTTACGGCCGAGCAGATAGCACTGATGAAGAAGTGATCGAAGCTGCTAAAAAAGCCCACGCTCATGAATTTATCTCCGCATTGCCCCAAGGTTATGACTCACTTGTTGGTGAACGAGGCGTCAAACTTTCCGGTGGCCAGCGCCAACGCATAGCCATAGCGAGAGCGATTCTCAAAAATGCACCAATCCTTATCCTTGATGAAGCAACGAGCCAACTTGATTCTGTAACGGAAAGCTTGATCCAAGAATCCTTATGGGAGTTGATGCAAAATAAAACCACGATCGTCATTGCTCACCGTTTATCGACCTTACTTCATATGGATCGCATCCTGGTTTTTGACAAAGGCAAGATCGTAGAAGATGGCACCCACAGTGAACTTCTTGCAAAAGCAGGGCTTTATAAACACTTGTGGGATGCCCAAGTTGGTGGCTTTTTGGGTGATGATGCTCCTTCGCTCGAAACGAGCTTCGGCGGCACAAGAAAAACGGAGGATGAAGTATGAATAAACAAAACTACCCAAATCCCAACACCCTTTATCCCATAGAGGGCGTCACAAGAACTATATACTTAAAAAATATCATCACAAATCCGCAAATCATTGTTGGCGACTATACCTATTATGATGATCCTGAAGACGTCTACAACTTTGAGAAAAATGTTCTTTATCTCTTTGACTTTATGGGGGATAAGCTCATCATCGGCAAGTTCTGCCAAATCGCCACAGGCGTACGTTTCATAATGAATGGATCAAACCATGCAATGAGTGGCTTCTCCACTTATCCATTTAAGGTGTTTGGTGGAGAGTGGTCATCAAAAGACCCAATGCAGGTTGTAAGCAAGGGAGATACAGTTATTGGTAATGACGTTTGGATCGGAAATGGTGCAACCATTATGCAGGGAGTAAAAGTTGGCGATGGTGCTATTATCGGCACAAACAGCTTAGTAACCAAAGATGTTGAGCCCTACACGATTGTTGGCGGAAACCCCGCAAAGGAAATTCGCAAAAGGTTTGATGAGGAAACGATCCGATTGTTACTAGCCGTAAAATGGTGGGGCTGGGATGTGCAAAAAATCACGGACAATCTTGAGGCTATAACCAGTGGCAAGATAGATGAATTGAAACGAATTTATGAGGAAATTAAATGAATTTAAGTAATACGCAACTCCAAACAATAGAGCAAAACCACTTGGGGCATTTTGCATATCTCCCAAAAAATCTTGGTTTTGATGTGCATGAAATGAACGGCGTGACCATCATTAATTGCGGCTTAAAAACAAGTATGTTTAATATTGTGTATGGAGCGCCTAACGATACTGCTTCTGGCATTGATCAAATAAAGAGAAGCTATAAAGGTCAACCTTTTGCATGGTGGATACCTCCAAGCGCGCATAACCCCAATACGACAAAAGTTTTAGCCGAAAACGGCTTTATTATTGAAACAATAGAGCACGCTATGTTTTGCGATCTGAACAATGTTGAGAGCTTTGAACAAAAAACAGATTTGCTGATTACGCAGGTGACAAGCAAATTAATGCTTGCAGATTTTATCAGTGTTTTGGAGCCTTACGATCCCCATATATCCACTTTTTATGGGCTCATGGATGATGAATTATTGCATGCGAATGAAAAACTTGTTGTTGGATATGCATATGGTAAACCGGTAAGCATAGGGATTTTATTTGTTTCCGTAGATAGCGCTGGAATCTTCAGCCTTGTTACAAGTGAAGATTTTCAAGGAAAAGGTTACGGCACCGATATGATGGTTTTTCTTATGAAGATTGCAAAAGATTATGGCTGCCATTCTATAACTTTATCGGCTTCAAGCGATTCCGGTTATCGCATTTACGAACGCCTTGGTTTTTCTAAACTAGGAGAATTTGAATGCTTTGAGTACAAAGGGGACTCTACATGAACATAGAATTCACATCAACTCCCGCAAGCGAAGATATCGATTTTCTAACCCAGAAAATCAATCAAGAGACACTCTCATTTGGCGAAGCCCATCCTTTCGCCTTCTTTATTCGAGATGAGAGGAACCAAATTATTGCAGGCTGCAACGGTAGTGTGATTTTCGGCAGCATTTATACAGATCAATTGTGGGTACATCCCAATCATCGTAAGAATGGTTTAGGACATCAACTAATGGAAGCTGTTGAGACTTACGGCCGCAGGTCAGGATGCCGGATCGCAACCGTTGCCACGATGAGCTTTCAGGGAGCTAAATCATTTTATGAAAAGTTAGGATACGTAAGTGATTTTGAAAGGCCGGGGTATACACAAAATTCTAGCTGCCATTTTATGAGGAAAGAGTTATGAAGAAAATTATTGAAGTCGTTCCCTATGACCCAAATTGGCCCCATATTTATGAAAAAGAGGCGGCGCTTATCGGGCAAGCCTTGGGTGTTAATTGTTTAGAAATTCACCATATTGGCTCAACATCAGTGCCGGGGCTTGCTGCTAAGCCTAAAATTGACATGATCGCGGTGGTGCAAGATCCCTTGTTAGCTCAAGATCAATTGGAAAAAATAGGAATTCAGTATCGTGGTGAATACAATATTCCATTGCACTATGGCTTTAGCAAACGAGGAGATATCGATCTTAACCTCCATGTATATGAGGAAGCTCATCCAGAAATCGAATTAAACCTGTGTTTCCGGGATTACCTGCGAAATCACATAAACAAACGAGATGAATATGCAAGGCTCAAAGAAGAGCTCATTCAAGATGAATCATCATTTGCCAAAGAAAATTCACCTTTTACGAATTACACACTCCGTAAAGGGGATTTTATTAGGGAGGTTTTAAGAGAAACCGGATTTAACAGAATTCGCATGCTGAAATGTAACGACAATACAGAATGGAATGCAGCTAGACATTTCCGCAATACCTATTTCTTTGGCCCTCATGGCATAGAGGATCCCTACACATGGACTTTTAGTCATGAAGAGCATGCTCATCTTGTTTTATATCAAGGTACAGAGATCGTCGCTTACGCCCATATTCAGTTCTGGCCTGATAAAAGAGCGGCAATTCGTATTATTGCCACTGATGAGAATAAGCGAAATCAAAGCTTCGGAAGCAGGTTTTTAACGCTTATAGAGAAGTGGTTAAAAAATTTAGGGGTTAAAAGCATTCATGCTGAATCCAGACAAAGCAGTTTAAGATTTTATCTCAAAAACGGCTATACAGAAGTGCCGTTTAATGATCCCGAAAACCATGAATCTGATCCAAATGATGTTCCGGTGGGTAAGGTGTTATGAATATATTAGTATTAATAGCATTGGTCATCACAGTCTGGATCGGGTGGAGACTTTGTTCAAATCGTCACAATTTACCTTGTCCTGCTTGGCTATCCTGGATGGTAGAGCTGGATAATCCATTTGCAAAAGCTCATAAGGCAAATGAAATTATACAAATGTTGCCACTGCAAAATGGGATTAGAATTCTAGATATAGGCTGCGGCCCTGGAAGGGTTTTATTACCCTTAGCAAAGAATATACAAGATAAAGGAGGCCATGTAACGGGCTTAGATATTCAAGCTGACATGATAGAAAAGACAAAATTCAAAGCTAATGGTCTTGGCATTACAAATGTTGAATTTATAAATTCTAGTATAGACGAAGCAAAGATCGATGAACCGTACGATATTATTTTAATAATTTGCGTTTTAGGAGAGATTCCGAAAAATGATCGAAAATCAGTAATCCAAAAAATAGCAAGATATTTGCAACCTGATGGCATTATATCAATCACCGAAACAATTTTTGATCCGCATTTCCAAAGTCGCAAGTATGTATCTTCTATTATGAATGAGATTGGTTTTGCGGAGGATAAATTCATAGGAAACAAACTTGCTTACACTTCACATTTTAAGAAACAGGAGAATAAAGAATGACAACAATAACATACGAAGAGTTTGAGCGTGTAAATTTGCGTTCTGGCACGATTGTAAAAGTAGAAGAATTTCCAAGAGCAAAAAAGCCGGCATTCAAAGTGTGGGCAGATTTTGGCCCTGAGATTGGCATTTTGCAAACATCCGCTCAGGTGACTGTGCACTATACGCAGGAGACTCTTTTGGGGCGTCCGATTGTGGGATGCGTTAATTTGGGAGAGAAGAATATAGCGGGCTTTACCTCTCAGTTTCTGCTTGTGGGATTTGCCGATGAAAGCGGCGCTATATGTTTGATAACAGCTGATCCAAAGGTTCCTAATGGACAAAAAATGTGTTGATGGTAATTTAATGACTCAGGTAATTATTTTTGGATCTTCTCGAAGTTTTGGTAATACCAGAAAGGTTGTAGATGATATTTTAGACTCCGCGGGGATAGAGTTGTTTGACCTTAATAACTTTGACATCAGCCCTTTTGACTATGAACATCGTAATCAGAGTGATGACTTTATACCTTTGATAGAGAAATTACTAGCGTATGATACATGGATCGTTGGAACGCCAGTTTATTGGTACAATATGAGCACGCAACATAAAATCTTTTTTGATAGGTTCAGTGACCTGCTTAAGATCAGGAAAGATTTAGGTCGTAAATTAAGGGGTAAAAAATTATTTGTTATAGCAAGTTTTGGGGATTCTTATCCAAAAGGCTTTGAAGATACCTTTGAACAAATATGCGAATATCTTGGTATGGAGTATTTAGGGAGCAGTTTTGTTTATAGTGGAACAAAGCATGAAAAATACTTGGAACAAAACCAAGCCGAAGTTAATAAGGCAAAATTAAAATTAGGAATAGTTAACGAATCAAACTTTTTAACCACGTCCAAATTAAAGTCAAAGATTTAGGAAGGAGTCGTAAGTTCTACGACCATGTTATGGCGGCTTTAGGATACAAGATGGTGCTTGAAATTGAAGGTGTTGTTGTAGGTTACGGAACAAGCGTTCACGATATGTTTGAAATACGCCAATTTGATGAAAAGTCACCTTTATCTGAGCGTGTTCATTTAGCTTTTAATGCGTTTTGCAAAGAAGATGTCGATGCCTTCTATAAAAGTGCACTTGCGAGTGGCGGGAAGTGCAACGGAGAACCTGGCTTTAGGCCTCAATATGAAGATGGATATTACGCAGCTTTTGTTATTGATCCAGATGGTCACAATATCGAAGCTGTTTATTCTGAAAAAGCAAAAGTACCACCAATTGCTAATTCATCAAGCTGCTAAAAATAGCTACTAACCCAAAACTTGCTAATATAAAACATGAAATCCATTTTATCCGTTCAAGCCAGATTTTTGGTAACTTGTGTTTGATTTTAGTAATGACGGTTCCAAGCACATACCACCATGTCATCGAACCAAGGAATATGCCAACTACCATCGTAGTTGACTCTAAGACCCCCGAAGATCCAGCACCAATGGACGCAAAAATTCCAACAAAGCTTAAAATAGTCATAGGGTTTGTTAATGTGAGAAAAAATACCTCACTCACAAGCTTGATACGACTTTTTTCACTAACATGCGCCTCATTACTTGCTACACCACTTTTTGCTTCTTTATAGGCAAGGTACAATAAAAAGATACCTCCTATTAATTTAAGGGCTCCGCTACCTGAGATCATAATATGAGAAACAGCTGTAAGCCCAAGAGCTGCAATAAGGCCATAAACACTATCAGCAAGTGCTGCGCCTAATCCAACAAGTAAAGCACCTTTAATGCCCAGCTCCAGTGTTTTCTTTATACATAACATGCCTATAGGGCCGACAGGTGCAGCAATAGCAATTCCTATCATCCAGGCTTTAAAGAGGTAAAGTAATATTGACATAAATTTTTATCCTGTGTATTATATCTTATATGGGATATTATAATGAGAAATATATTTATGTCAATACAAAATAGCGAGCATGATCAGTTAGACCGCATGATAGCAGGGTGTGTCATGCAGGATGCAGCCCTTACGAGCACACAGTTAGGTGAGAAAGTCGGACTCTCATCTTCTGCTGCAAATGAGAGGTTGCGGCGATTAAAGCAAAATGGCTATGTCAAAAAAATTACAGCACTCGTATCGGCTGAATTTATGGATATGGCGCTATGTGCTTTTATTTTTGTCACTTTAGACAAAGCAGAACATCATAAAGGTTTCTTGAAGGCAGTTGGTGGCAATAAGTCTATTTTAGAATGCCATCATGTTACAGGAGAGCATTCTTACTTGCTGAAGGTGCGCTGCTCTAATACAAAAGCTCTGGAAAGCCTGATTAGTGATTTTCTAAAAGGCCAGTCTAATGTTGCCAAAACACTAACCCAGATCGTGCTTTCATCTCATAAGGATGAGAGTTTGATTGTGGATTAACCCACATTAAACTTGTGAACATCAACCACCT
Source organism: Gammaproteobacteria bacterium (assembly GCA_016874185.1). Taxonomy (GTDB): domain Bacteria; phylum Pseudomonadota; class Gammaproteobacteria; order Comchoanobacterales; family Comchoanobacteraceae; genus UBA1515. Next base: position 3,746 of record VGUW01000002.1, on the reverse strand, counting down.
CAGTAATCCCAATCTCTTCCAGAAAATCCGCTTCATGGGAGATGACAATCATCGCTCCTGGATAAGCTTTGAGGACTTGCACCACATGCTCTTTCGTCTCTAAATCAAGGTTATTGGTGATTTCATCGAGTATCATAAGTTTAGGCGTTTTAGCTGCGATTTGTGCCAAGCTGAGCCTTGCTTTTTCTCCACCGGAAAGCGTGCTCACAAGGGCATTGACCTCTTCATTTTTACGAAATAAAAAGTCATTAAGATGGCGTCTTATTTCAGTATGGGGTAAGTGGGGTACAAGGTCTGCTATGGTTTCAAGCACGGTTTTATTAGGATGGAGCGTGCTATAATGCTGGTCGAGATAGCCAACATCTTCTCGTTTTATCACATGCCAATCTCCGGTTTTATAGATACTTTCATCACCAAGAATAGCTTTGATCAGGGTTGACTTGCCGCTGCCGTTATCGCCTGTGATAGCCAAACGATCACCGCTCTGGAGACTGAGATTGATTCCTGATAAGATAGGTTGCCTCTCAAAATAACCCATAGAAGCACCTGATATTTGTACAACCATACCTCTACCAGCATCAGAACTTTCAAGTGAAAATTTAGGAATAATAATTTCTGGAAGACGAAGATCGCTCAAGCTTTCAGTTAAATCAGATTTACGTTTATCGATAGCAGATTTTTTACGACCTGACGTTTCTTCAGCCCTGCCAGCCTTCGCGTTACTGACCACAGTGGGCCACTTGCGCTGATCAATACTCTTTTGACCCTTATTTTTGCTTTTGGCGGCACGTTGTTGTTCTTGCATCAGCTTATGGTGCATATCCTTTTTTTGACGGCTTAATAGCTCCAATTCCCCTTCAATTGATGCACGTTTCAGTTTGATCTCATGCATATAATCATCGTAATTACCAGGGAAAATGTGAACCTTACCGTGATCGATATGCCATAAAGTATCGGTGCACTGACGCAATAATTCTTTGTCATGAGAAACCATAATGAGCGTGCCAGAGTAGTTTTGCAGCATACGCATCAAGCTCTTGCGGTTTCTGGTGTCCAGATGATTGGTCGGCTCATCGAGCAGCAACACATTAGGTTCAAGGCTTAGGGCTTCTGTCACCGCTTTATTTAAACGCTGCCCGCCGCTCATGTCCGTATGATCAACAATTACTTGAGGCACGTAACCGACAACCGCGTCTTCACCGAAAAGTGAGGCAATCATTTTTAGCAATATGGACTTACCGCTACCGTTTCTGCCGATGATAGCAATACGGCTGCCATAAGGGATTTGGCAACTGAAATTCTCAAAACAGGTTTTGTGAGGAAAAGACAGATCGAGGTCTTTAATTTGAATCGGTTTATGCATCATGATGTACTCTGAAAAAAGGTCATTTTTAAGACTATGGTGACAACAATGCGCAAGTAGCTTTTGTTGTTCGCGCGACTTAAAACAAAGGGCAATTTTAGAGAATGATTTTCATGTCTGCGTAAAACCTCTGGTAAACTATATGTGTATATAATATATGTTTTTCTTTCAAGAGTCAATGTTATTTATTATTGACGTTTTTTATGACGCTCTCTTTTTTAAGAAAATTAAAAGTCCGGTACCCAATACTGCAGAAAGTGATGAGCCTATAATAACACTAATGCGCATAATATAATTGGGCTCAGATGCTTCGAACGTAAGGTCCCCAATAAAAAGACTTAAGGTAAAGCCAATGCCACCAAGAATACCGATAGCATAGAACCTTGGCCAACAGACATTGTGAGGTAATGAGCAGTAACCAAGTTTAACTGCAGCATAGGAAAACACAAAGATTCCAACCTGTTTGCCAACAAATAATCCTAAAATAATACCTAAAGCAAGGGGGCTAGTTAAAAGGCTTGTAGAGAATGTTGAGAGCAATACTCCCGAATTAACAAAAGCAAATAGCGGCAATATCACAAAATAAACAATAGGCCTTAAAACATTTTCTAAACCATGGAAAGATGGATTGATATACTCTCCTCGCCCAACTGGAATGGCAAGCGCTAAAACAACACCACATAACGTGCCGTGAATACCAGATTCCACCACCGCAATCCAAAGAAATATTCCTATGAACAGATAGTAAAAGCTACGCGTTACCTGTAGGCGATTGAGAACAAACAATAATCCGGTTAAAACAATTGATGCAGTAACTGCAATGAGACTTGCTGATTTGCTATAAAAAACAGCAAGAATAAGTAAGGCTATGGCATCATCCATCAATGAAAATCCAATGATGAAGGCATGCAGCTTTGTTGATATGAAACTACCAAAGAAAGATAATATCCCGAGCATAAAAGCTGTATCTGTAGCAATTGGAATAGCCCAACCTTCTAAAGTTTTTGGCGAATTGATATTAAACCATAGGAAAATTAAAGCAGGAACAACAATACCGCCTACAGCTGCTGCTCCTGGCAAAATAAGAGTTTGTCTATCTTGAAATTCTCCGCGAACTAAATGGAATTTTAGCTCCAGGCCAATAAGCAGAAAAAATAAAGTCATTAGCCCGTCATTAACGATTTGAATAAGCGGACCTTTATAAATAAATTCTCCAGATCCTAAGGTCACTGGAAAAAACACAAAATCTTTATAAGTTTGTTGCCAAGGCTCAATATTGGCAATTAAAACAGCAGCCGCAAAACTAACCATCAGCAATATCCCCGATATGAGTTCCGAATGATAGAGATGGGCGAGTTTTATTTTAGCCATACGAACCTTGCTTTTTGGGATCTATAAATTTTGCCTTCACAAAAGTATATACACATATTGTATATTTTTTATAAATATAATTCAATTGGCTCGGTTGGGTTGATTTGCAATTTTCAGTTTATCAAGCAGGTCCATGTAATCCTGCAACACTGGAATAAGAGGACTTTGCTCTGGTAATTCAGCAACTGACTGCTCAATTTTATGCCATTCTTCTTGGGTGTAACGGGGATAAGCTGGGCAGCTACTTTGGTTCTGCATCCCTACGCTTGCGCAGCCGCTCAAGCAGACCAGACTTACCCCGATCACGATAAGATTTATTTTGTTCATCCAGTTTTTCATAGGTTTCATGGAGCTCTACGTTTTCCTCTGCTTGTTTGCGTCTTAGCTGCTCTTTGCCCAGCGTATAAGCTAAAAAAGGTTGCATTAGATCCCGCAAAGCTTGCAGTAATGTCGATATCCAAAGCGGCATCACGTTTCAAGACTTCTGATCAATTTTGGCCTGCGTGTTTTTATTCATCACACGACCCACAACATAGGTAATGACCATGGCTGCAATGCTCGCAACAGAAGCTTCGTTGAGATTGAGCCCTAGTTCTGAGGCACCTGCAACAGCAATACTACCGATTAACGTTGCCCAAAATTCAGTGGTTTTAATGCCTGGTTTCATATTATGTCTCCTGTTTAAGTTTATGCATAAGCTCGTTTTAGCCACCCTTTAAGGAACTTCGCTCGTTTGGGTTTTGTGGCTGCGAGTGTTCGATAATATCCGGCGGCTTCAGATTTCAATGCTGCAAGTAAATCAGTAAGATCAGCCTTATTGATAGCAGCAAGTGTCATAGGACCTAAAATGCCGTCTTCTAAAATATCTTGACCTGTGGCTCGTAAGGCTCTTTGCACAAGACGGTGCGCCCAGCTTGATCCCATATTTACCGCCAGATCGAAAACTTTGGTCGCAAGATTGTTGTCCTTGATATCTTTGTAAAGCTGAGTATCCCAGAAATCGCGTTTGTAA
>VGUW01000001.1 GCA_016874185.1 Gammaproteobacteria bacterium | reverse complement strand
CTGCAAACTACCGATGAATCATTTCTGGCCATGCTTTTCGCTGCTCTATCGGGGCATTAGGATATAAAGAGTTGGCTTTTTGGATAGCAGTGCTGGTGCTGGCGACTGTAATTTGCCCATAGCACCCAGGCCAGTCCGGACAGCCAAGTCCGCTATCACTCAGTCGAGTATATGCCCCAAGCATGACGACAAATAGTGCATAGAAGGTGATGAGTAAATAGAAAAATTGTTTGCGAGTCATTAGCCCACCTTCGAATATTTTAGCAGCACCTGCAGGTCCTTCATAAGATCTTTTTGCCCGTGTTTGTCGGTATAGATCAATGTGACATGATCTTGTGGATCAACGATTAGTTCATAGTAGGAACTTTCGGTCAATTTTGGAAAGAATGTAGTGAGGTTGTTGGTAATGGCTGCTGTATTCATTGTGGAAGAAGGGCTTTGAGTTTTGATATTTTGACAAATATCCGATGTGAATAAATGGACTCTTTTAGCTTGTTCGTTAAGTAGAATGATAGATGCATCAGCATGCTCAAGCATTCTTTGGCATTGAGAGGGTTCTGATGTCAGGGCAATAATTTTCCACATTTTGGTTTTGGGGGTTTTAAGTTCGCTCAGTAACCAGTTTGATTCTTGATTAATTAACATGCCATGATTGGTGGTTGCAGATGGATCGGTGGCAAACTTGGTTTGGCTCATGATCCAAGCGAGAACGATCGGAGATATAAAAGATAAAACAATGTAAAAAGGGGTGTTAAATTTGCGATTGATCATTGGGTTTTCCGATAAAAAACGTAGCCTGCAAGAATGTTGAGTGTAATTCCGATTAAGAAGAATTGAAAAGCATAGTTGTAATGTGTTGCAAGCTTGGGTTGATAAAACAGCTGGAAATGCGAGAGATTTGGGTAATGTGTACTGACAATAAAATGTGTAGGCATACGATTTTGCAGCAGATTTTCCCAAGTTTGTGTCTCTGGTACGATGATTTTTTGTTTATAAAGGAGTTGGAAAGGCAGGGCCTTACCTTCAACTGTGATTGGAATTGGTTTTTGTGATGTTGGGGTTGGGCTCCAGTCATATAAAACCAGAAGATCATTAAAATTTGCAGTTTTGAATAGAGCAAAGTGGGCGTATCCAATTTGATGTGGTTGTTTGATTTGATAGAAGGATCCGTGAGTATTTTCAACTAGTTTTCCGCTGGTTCGAATGAAGGCGAAATCGCTGATGGAAGTTTCTGGTGCACTTAATCCACTGAGTTTATTAAAGATGGTTTGTTCTTCTTGAATTTTGTTCAATTGCCAAAACCCCAAGTGTATCATTAAAGCACCACTTAACATTAGAGCGATGGTAATAAAAGTTAAGCAGAAAATGTGGTTTATTAGACGAAAATTCATATGCAAATCCTAAAAATTTTTTCATATTTTGTCAAATGAAATCGGCATTTCCGCTTGGGCTGTGAGGGTATTTAACCAAAAATCGACGCAGTGGCTGAAAACCGATAATTTTTCTGATATGCTGTGAAAGGCATGGAGATGATAATGCGAATTTTATTGATTACCTTACTTATTTTAGCGGTATTTTTTTTGATTCGTGCAGCATTTGGACTGTTGTTTAAATCTTCGGATCAACCAGATAAGATGGTGAGGGATCTAACTTGGCGCATAGGTATTTCAATTGTTTGTTTGATGGTGATTTTGGGCTCTTATGCGATGGGTTGGCTAAGTCCAAGCGCAAGTTTGAAATATCTATTTCAGCCTGTGAACTAGGGTTTTTTAATGGAAGGAGTAAGAAGATGGGTTTAAGCGGTGTGAGCATGGGGTCATTGATTCTGATCTTTTTGATTGCAGTATTGTTATTTGGCACAGATAAGCTGAAGGACTTGGGAAGTGATTTGGGAAAAGCCATCAAGGGATTTAAGAAAGCACTGGATGATGAGCCATCATGATTTACCTGGATGAGCTGCGCTCATCAATTATCCGATCTATTTCGGTATACGCCATTGTGGTTTTTGCTTTGATTTATCAAGGCGATTTTTTTCTTGGGGCTATACTTAAACCGGTTCGTGATTTGTTTCCCCATTTGATATTTACCCATGTTTTTTCACCTATTGTTGTGCAAATTAAGCTCGCATTTGTGCTCGGTGGGTTCTTGCTGTTACCATATTGGCTGGCTGAATGTTGGCGGTTTATTCGATCAGCACTCTATCCTTCTGAGCGCTTGGCTGCTTTTCGATTGCTGATGGCCTCTGGCATGATGTTCTACTTGGGAGCTGGACTGGGCTGGTTTTTTTTATTACCAGAACTTATCCAAATTGCAAAGGCGTGGTCGATTGTGTTTGTGACGCAATGGGTGGATGTGGCGGGGGTTCTGGATATGATTTATCTTCTATTGGCCGGAAGTGGGCTTTTTTTTCAGTTACCCATTTTTATGCTGGCGCTTGCCAGGATGCGCATTATTAGTTTGCAGCAATGTCAGCAAGGGCGTAAATACGCATGTTTATTGGCTTTGATTATTGGGATGATTGTGACTCCGCCTGATGTGATCGCACAGGTGATCGTTGCAATTCCTTTGTATGTTTTATTTGAGTTTGGGGTGCTTTTGATAAAATGGATGGGGCCTGGCCAATTTCATAATGATGAATCAAGAGTTGGGTTTGATAACCAGGTCCTTTAATTTCAATTTCAAAAGGGATTCTATACTTGTCAATTGCATGAAAATCCTTAGCAATGATTGTGACATTCGAATTAGAGTATCTGACCTGCTGATTTGATTCATGTGTTTTAAGTATATTGCTTTTTGCTCCGCAAAGAATGTTAAAAAAATCAATCATTGGGTATGGGGTTCCAATAATCTTCCTTAATAGCTCATTGCTAGGGGTTTGTTTTTTTATAAATAGGGTTGTCCAGATTGCATGATTCAGATTGCCGATGATGCTGGCAATTTTAATATTAAACGGACCTTTGATGTCAGCATAGAACCAATCATTCATGCGCTCCCAGTTGAAATTCACTGAGCTGCCCTGGATGGTTAATGATCCTTGCGTATTCCAGATGGCTGGGCAGTTTTTGGCCAGTCCAAAGGGCGATAATAAATAACACATGATTAGAGCAAGATGGGTGTTTTTTTGTTTCATTTTTGATAAAATTGAGGCCATGAACGATTTTAGAACCAGTCAAAACATTTATGTCGTCGGCCTAAGTATTCACACGTCTAAGATATCAGCGCGTGAAGAGCTCTGGCATGTCTTTAACAATTTGCCAGACAAGGAAGCTTTTTGCAAGCAAATGAAAATAGAGGGGTTGGTTCCTTTGGCAACATGCAACCGCCTGGAATGGCTGCTTTTGGCGCAGGACGTTGGCTTTTTTCGAAGCTGGTTGCAGCAGTTTGTGCAGCAGCAGGTATTGTATGTGCATGAAAATCAATCAGCGATTAATCATTTAATTCATGTTGCATGTGGACTTGATTCGGCTGTATTGGGCGAGTCTCCAATTTTTGGTCAGATCCGTTATGCATTAGATGTTGCAAAAAAGGTGGGTTGGCCAGTTAAGCAGCTTGAAGGACTGATGCAAAATAGCTTTGCTCAGGTAAAGAAAATTCGTTTTAACTCAGGTTTAAATGAGCAGGGCTATTCTTTAATTAAGGCGATTGAACATGCCATGAGGCAGGTTTTTTCTGACTTTTCTTGCTGTAGGCTCCTGATTATTGGTGCAGGTAGTATGGGCACGATGTGCCTTGAACGTTTGGTTGATAAGTTCAGATGCGTTAGGGTTATAAATCGCTCGTTGGGACCATTGATGACGGTTAAGTCACAGTTTGATGTTGAAATTATGCAAATGGAAGAGCTTGAGCAATCATTGCATTGGGCAGATGCGATTATATGTGCGACAGCTTCTGCTAAACCATTCATTCTTCATCAGTATTTGGCTGAATCATCGGGATTAAAGGTGATTGTGGATCTTTCAGTTCCTCGTAACGTTGATCCGCTGATATCCAACATTGATGATGTTTTTCTATTTGATATGGACGCAGTTTGCGGTATATTTGAGAAAATACAGGTACAGCGCAAAGAGGTTTTAGTGCATGCTAGCCAGCTAGTGCGTCAAGCCGCGATCAGAGTATATCAGCAATGGTTGGTGGCCTCTCGTTCAAAAATCATTACAGATTTTCGAAACCAAATGGTCATTTTGAAAAAGCAGTCGCTTGCTCATATTCTCCAATCTGTGCGATTAGGGCAAGATTTGTCAGAAGTTTTGGATGTGGAAATGGAGCGATTAATGAACCAGCTGTTGCATGAGCCAACCTGCTTTCTTAGAAAATTAGTGCAATTAGATGATGAATGTTTCTCTCAGGAACAGTCTAGCGTTAAGGAATACTGTGATGAAGCCATCAATTAAATCTAAGTTAGATCAGATTTTAAAAAAGCATCAGAAGCTTATTGAGGAGTTTCCAGGGATTAATATGTCCTCGGAGTCAGGTCTTAAGCGCTATCAAGAGGTGAATAAGGAATTAAAAGACATCAGTGGTTTGGTCCAGGCGTATCAGTCTTATCTGGTTTTAATGACACAGATTGATGAAAATCAATTATTACTTGTAGACACTGATACATTGATTGTTGAAATGGCCCAAACCGAGATTGATGAACTTAAAAATGAAGCAGAGCTTATGAGCACAGAGCTGATGATGATGTTATTGCCCAAGGATCCGGATGATGATAAAAATGTGTATCTTGAAATCAGGGCAGGTGCTGGTGGACAGGAGGCTGCTTTATTTGTGATTGATTTGCTGCGGATGTATCAGCTCTTTGCCCAGGCAAAAAAGTGGCGATTTGAAATAATAAGTCAGCAAGCTGCTGAGCAGGGTGGCTTAAAGGAGGTTATTTGTCATATTAAAGGGGCGGATGTGTTTTCTGTTTTGAAATATGAATCAGGAACGCACCGTGTGCAAAGAGTCCCGGCTACTGAGTCTCAGGGGCGTATTCATACATCAACCTGTACAGTGGCAATTTTGCCAGAGTCTGATGAGATTACCTCAGTTGATATTAACCCTTCAGAACTTCGAATTGATACTTATCGTTCCTCGGGGGCGGGTGGGCAGCATGTTAATACCACAGATTCAGCAGTTCGGATCACGCATTTGCCAACAGGGATTGTGGTTGAGTGCCAGGATGAGCGCTCCCAGCATAAGAATAAGGCCAAGGCGATGAAGTTGCTTGGTATTAAAATATTAGATGTACAGCGGTCGATGCAGCATGCGGAGCGTTCCCAGGCAAGGAGGCTTCAGGTGGGCTCTGGGGATCGCTCTGAGCGAATTCGCACATATAATTTTCCACAGTCTAGAATCACCGACCATCGCATTTCATTGACCTTATATCAACTTGAGGAAATCCTTTCTGGGAAAATGGAGTTGTTGGTGGACCCTTTGGCACAAGAGGATAAAGCGGACCAGCTTAGCCAGTTAGATGATTGATCTTGATTTGTATCTGCATGTATTTGGTCAAGTTCAGGCACTAAAAAAGCCTAACATTTGGGCGCAGATGATTCTTGAGCATTTAGAAGCATTTGCTGAAAAGACGGAAGAGGCCAATCGAATTTTCGCTCTGCTTGTTCAGGGCGTGCATCTGGCTCGAATCTTGGGGTGGACTTATTTTTCAGGGCATTGTTTTTTGGTGTTTGACCATGTTTTAATTCCCAGGTTTGATACAGAGGTTTTGGTTGAGGCTGTGGTATTGCCGCAGGCAGCCCTGGTGATTGATTGGTGCTCCGGTACAGGCTGTATTGGGCTGTCGCTGGCGCTGCGTCGCAAAGATGTTCAAGTCTTGTTGCTGGATAAGTATGAGGCCCCATGTGAGAATGCTGCTGCGAATATTGCTAAGTTTCAGCTTGGCTTGCGTGTAAAAGCATTACAGGCAGATTGCTTTGAGCCATGGCCATTTAACCATGCTGATGTTATTGTGGCCAACCCCCCATATTTGTCATGTGAAGACCCCCACTTAAAGAATTTAATGGATGATCCGATTTCTGCATTGGTTGCTGCTGATGCTGGGATGGCGTTTTATTATAGATTAATCAGTCAAGCGGTTGAGTATCTTCGCCCAGGGGGGCGATTGTATTTGGAAATAGGGTTTGAGCAGGCAAGTGCTGTTTCTCAATTAGCCAGGGATTATGGCTGGCAGGTCCAGGTGGTCAAAGACATGGCCGACAGGGATCGGGTATTGATTTTAAGCAGGATAGATCGGTGATGTGGAAGTTATTAATTGCGGTTATGTTATTGGTAACCAACTGTGGGTACGTTCAAGAAATGGGTTGGGATAAAACCAAGGTTTATGTCATTTGACGCCTAGATTTTGAGCATTGATTACGTTACAATGATGGAGATTACCATAGGGTTTGGATGTGGAAAAATTGAATTTGAAATCAATCGCGTTATTACTAGGTACTGCTTTATTAACAGCCTGCCAGGTTTATACACCTGAAGAGGCGTATCAGTCACTGCAGCCGGTACAAAAAATCAAGGTTATGGATTCATATAATCAAACCTTGATTGTACTGCAGTCTTCGGCATTATTTTCTCCTGGCACAGCTCAGTTAAAGCCCGGCTCCCGAGATATTCTTCAAGACGCCATGGATGTCATTGAGGGTCTTTCTTCAAACCTAAATATCACAGTTACAGCATACGGTGTTCCGGTGGGGAACAAGGATGCTGTTAAGAAATTAAGTGAAGCTCAGGCTCAGTCTGTTGCTGCTTTTTTCTGGGCAAAAGGCGTGGATATGAAACGTATAAAAATTGAAGGTAAGAGTTATACGGATGCGGATTTACAATCTGAGTCTGTTAAAGCATCAATGATGCAATATCGTGTTGAAGTGAGCCTGCAAGCTAGGAGTTAAAATGAAATTAAGATGGATTTTTGTTTATTCTTTGGTCATGTCATCAGTTGTTGCAAATGTCTCATTTGAAGGGATTAGTCAAGTTGATGTTAAAGGTGCTGTTCAACTTTATTTGCAAAAGCAAGACAGGAGCATGAGCAGTGAGCAATTGGGAGTGGTGATTGATCGTGTTGGCTCCAAGTTAATGATAAAAACAGATTTTAGCTCAAATAAGCCTGTAAAAGTCGCTATTTTTGCCAAGGATGCATTTGCAAATTTACAACACCTGAATGTGCATGGGTCATCATCGGTATATTCAAGTAACATAAAGCCAGGGAGTCTTCATGTTTATTCTGACAGCAGTGGCTCTATTCAATTAACTCAAGTTAGTAATGTTGCCCGTATTGAAAGTGAAGGATCAGGAAGTATTGAGGCATATTGGATTACTTCTCCTCATTTAGAATTGGTTATTTCAAATGGGAAAGTCAAAGTTGGTGGACAAGTTCAGCGACTTTTTATGACCGGTTCAGGCAAAAGCAAGGTTGATGCCTCTGGTGTTGTTGCTGAATCTGCCTGGATTAGTGCCAAAGATGAGTCATTTTTGAAAGTGAGGGCTACTAATTTTATTAGCATGGAAGGCTCGCAAGATGCCCTTGTGGAAAGTTATCGAGATGCAAAATTTGTGAATGAAGTGACCCGTGATGGGTCCGCCCTCATTCATGTTAGAGGTTGATCTCTTCATTTGCCCTGAGTGTCAAAATTTCTACCCCTGTTTTTGTGACAAGTAGGGTATGTTCATATTGTGCAGAGTAGCTTTTATCTTTTGTCACAGCAGTCCAGTTATCAGATAAAATGCGAACATGATGCTTGCCTAGGTTGATCATCGGCTCAATGGTAAATGTTAGACCTGGAAGCAGGATGTCATGTTCTGCATTTGGGTCATCATAGTGCAAAACTTGAAAGTGATTTTCGTGAAATTCTGAACCAATACCATGACCACAGAAATCTCTCACTGAGCTCATATGATGTGATTTTGCAAATTGCTCAATTTCTCGACCGATTGCTCTAAGTGAGATACCAGGTTTCACCATTTTGATGCCTTTGTATAGAGCCTGCTGAGCAACTGTGCATAATTTTTGATGAACTGGAAGAACATTGCCAACCATAAACATTTGACTGGTATCTCCATGATAACCATCTTTGATGACGGTGACATCAATATTAACAATATCACCATTTTTCAATTTTTTATCCTTGGGAATGCCATGGCAGACCACATGATTAATTGATGTGCAGATTGATTTTGGAAAGCCTCTGTATCCTAGGCAGGCGGGTATTGCATTGAGTTCATTAACGATGTAGTTGTGACAGAGTTGATCAAGTTCTTCCGTGGTGACGTTTTTTATGACGTATGGGGCAATCATTTCTAGTACTTTTGCAGCCAGTCTACCTGCTACTCGCATTTTTTCAATTTGCTCTGGGGTTTTGATGTATTGAGTGAGTTTATTCATACAGCTATACTAGCATATTATGTCATTTTTTCAATTAATAGGAGGCGCAGATGAGAGTTGGTTTTTTTCGAAGGATTGCAGCGTTTATCATTGACCTTGCTTTTTTTCTAACCATTTCTAATGCCAGTGCAATATTTTATCCTGAAATAAGGGCTGCTTCAGAGAACGTACAGTATCTAATATCCATGTGCATCTTTACATCTGTCATTCTCGGCCCCATGATGTGCTCGAGTGCTTGTCAAACGATTGGCATGGGCATTTTACGCATAGGAATTAGAAACGAGACAGATTTGCCAAAATGGTATTTTTTGATTCGATATTATTTATATTGGATTATGTTTTCGGTTTTTTTTGTATTTATTATTTTTAATCGTCAACGTCTCACATTATATGATTATATGGCCGGGTCTAGGTATTATTTGATTCCAAAAAATCAACCAGAGCCTGAGCTTGATTAAATAAAGCACTACATTCCTCAATGCTAAGGGCCTGATTGGCATCTGTTATTGAGGTCAAAGGTGTTGGATGTGCTTCAATCAGAAGTCCATCGGCGCCGGCTGTGATTGCAGCAAGTGCGATCGGGGCAACCAAATGACGATGGCCAGTACCATGTGAAGTATCAGCGATGATTGGTAGGTTGGTTTTGGCCTTTAAGTAGGGTATGGCATTAATATCGAAGGTATTTCTTGTCGCTGGCTCAAATGTACGAATGCCCCTTTCGCATAGAATGACCTGCGGATTTCCTGCTTTAATTATGTATTCGGCGCTTTGCAGCCATTCTTCGTAGGTTCCACTTAACGATCTTTTTAGAATAATGGGTAAATCAGTTTGTCCTAAGGCTTTAAGTAGAGCAGTATTACTCATGTTTCGTGTTCCTACCTGGAAAATTGAGCAAATCTTAGACATGCCTTCGATTTGGCTGGGGCAGGTGATTTCACTAACCAGTTGAAAATGATGTGTTTGTTTCAAGTCATGAATAAGCTCAACACCTGCTGGCCCTAACCCTTGAAATTGATGGGCATTGGTTCTGGGTTTATAAATGCCAGCTCGAATATATTTTGTTATGGGATATAGCTGATGGATCGTTTGGGTTAATTGCTGTTTGCTTTCAAGGCTGCAGGGACCGCCAATCATTAATGGAAATGACAATTCGCATGGGTTTTTGGGCATAAAATCTTTGCTTGTTAGGCAAGGCCAATTGGGTTTTTTCTCAAAGTGTTTGATGCAAGGATGCTGATGATCAATGGAGTTAATTGATTCTAAGAGCATTCGTGTTGGCATGTTGATATGATTTATACAAGGGCGGTTATTTTTTTTGGTATTTTTGAACCAAGTTTTAAAGCCATGATGTGTGGGATCAAGTAGAAAATCATATATCATGAGAAAATTTCTTTTTTAAACACCGTCCAAATTTACTGAAATTTGTTATAATAAGCAAGAAATTTGGAGAAGATGAATGGACATGGGGTTAATATTTTTATTGGTCATTGGCTTGATATTGTTTTATGTGATTGCTGTATACAATAAACTGGTTGCCTTGAGGGAAGCCGTTCGCAATGATGCAAAGCAAATTGATGTGCAGCTTGATCGGCGCTTTAAGGTATTTGAGTCATTGATTAGTACAGTCAAAGAAGTGATGGATTATGAAAAAACAACATTAAAGGATGTGGTGGCCCTTCGTAATCAAGCACAAAGTGCTCGTGCCGCAGGGGATGAGACCAAGCGAATTGCTGCTGAAAACCAGCTATCGCAAATTGCATCTGGTTTTAATTTTGTGATGGAGCAATATCCGGACTTAAAAGCAAATCAAAATGTTTTGAAGTTGCAAGATGAGATTTCTAATACTGAAAATAAATTGGCATTTTCCAAGCAGGCATACAATGATGGCATTGAGCGATTTAATGCCTATAAGCTCACATTCCCAAATAATGTGGTATGCTCATTTTTTGCACAGTCATTTCCTGATTTTGTATATTGGCAACTATCTGAAGATGATGCTAAATCTAAAGATGAATACACGGTAAAATTCTGATGAGAGGGGATTGGCGAGGCATTGCTAAAAAGAATAAGGCCAGAACCCGCTGGGTTATTCTTGCTTTCTTTCTGATTTATGCTGTTTTGGGCACGGTAATTGATTGGATCTATCTTTACTCTGAGGGTCAATTTTCTACTGAATTTGAGATATCCGTTACTGTTATTTTTATGTTAACTTTGGCATTCTCTTCGTATCTTGCAGGTCGTTTTTTTGCAAAAAGCATGATGCTTCAGGGCCTTGATTATCATGAAATAAAGGCACAGTCCGATCAGCAGGAAGACAAGGTCCTGTATGGAATTGTGGAAGAGATGAAAATTGCTGCTAGTCTTAACTATATGCCAAAAGTTTATATTGCAAATTGTGCATTTATGAATGCATTTGCCACGGGCTGGAATGAGAAAAATGCAGCGATTGTCATTACGCGTCCGCTGATGGATGCATTAAATCGTGATGAACTTCAGGCTGTTGTTGCCCATGAAATTACTCATATTCGTAATCAGGATGTGCGGTTGTCAAGCAGTATTTTTGTAATGTCAGGTTTGCTGTTGTTTTTGATTGATGTGATATTTCGTTCAGTTATTTACGGTGGGGAGTCTAAGCAAAAAGAAAAAGGTGGGGCATTGCCTGTTTTGTTGGTTGTGCTTGCCTTAAGAATTTTAATTCCTTTTATTACTATGGCACTTGGTATGTTTTTAAGCCGATCAAGAGAATTTATGGCAGACAGCGGAGCAGTAGAGTTAACACGTCAAAATGAACCGCTTGCACGTGCATTGATTAAAATTCATCAGCAGCATCAGTCACAGGCAAGTCTTGGTGATGAATACGCCAATATGCCCAATGAGAGTCTTCGAAGTAGCTCATATTTATATGATCCCAGGATGTCAGGTTTTCAGAATTGGTTGAATATCAGTCAGTGGTTTTCTTCACATCCTTCTTTGGAGCAGCGCTTAAAGGAGCTCGGATATAATACCAAATTTTAATGATTGAGATTTGTTATTAAAATAATAAGTTACAAGTCTTTTGAGATATTTTCATGTCATGAGTGCATGAATCACTTCAAATAAATCTCCGACATAACCTATATCAGCAAATTCAAAAATGGGGGCATCAGGATCTTTATTGACCGCGATGATGATTCCAGAGTCCTTGATGCCAGCCAAGTGTTGAATTGCACCGGAGATACCAAAAGCAATATAAATATCCGGAGCGATAATCTTGCCTGTTTGACCAACCTGATGTTCGTTGGAAATGTATCCAAGATCAACAGCCGCTCTTGATGCACCAACGGCAGCATTCAGCTGCTTAGCCAGTTGATGAATTTTAACAAAATTGTCTTTTGATCCAAGTCCACGGCCACCGGAGACTACTTTTTTTGCAGTCAGTAAATCAGGCAAATCTGAAATGTCGGTGCTTAAAAGAGATTCAGACGAGGTGTTTTTCGGTGAAAATGAAACGTTGCTAAATGAGGTATTGGATGGATTGGTTGGTGCTTTAAAGAACTGGGGTCGGATGCTAATTAAGGCTCTTTCTTGGTTGTTTTCAAGTGTTTCAATAAGGTTTCCTGCAAATATGGGTCTTTTAAAAGTCTGATTTTTAATGTCGATCACATCGGTTATTGGCATGATGTTATTCAGCGCTGCAAATGCCGGTAGCCACTCTTTACTCAATGTGTTGCTGATGGTGATTAATGAGTCCAGTGCTGGAATGTTGCCAAGAACCTCCATCACTTGCTGTGCTGTGATGGATGTGCTTTGACTGATTTCATAAGTTGTGATGTGATTAATATTGCTCAATATTGGCTTTAAGCCAGGATCTTGCAAGCGCTTGATATAAATACCATCTATGGCCGTTGCGCCCATTTTGCTTGCAGCACAAGCCAGTGCATTGATGAGTTGAGACTCATTGGTTTGAGGGGTAATGATAATATGGAACTTACTCATTTTAAGACCTCCTTGAGCTGTGATAGAAATTCTGACAGGTCATTGGTGGTAGTGCCCTTTTTCCGCGCAGGGGGTAGCTCCAGCTTGGTTCGAGTTAATTTTGGCCCTGTGCCTTTTAATAAAGAGTCTGCTTGTATAATCGCAACGGGCTTATTTTTGGCTTGAATGATTTTAGGAAGAGAGATAAAACGGGGTTGATTGAGTCTTAGGTCAGAGGATAGTATACAGGGCAGCTTAATATTGCGCTGGCAAAGCCCTTCATCGATCTCTCGTTCTACCGTAAGATGGTCGTTATTTAACATGATTTTAGAGCAAAATAATCCTGTGTCCCAATTTAACAAAGCGCCGAGCATTTGTGGGATATGATTATGGTCTTGATCAATCGATTGTTTGCCCATCAAAACAAGATCATAAGGATGGTTTTCTATATATGTTTTTAGCAATTGTGCTTTTTCTAATGTTGAAAGAGGGTGTTCACACTTAAGTAAATGTGCATGATGCGCCCCCATCGCAAGTGCGCGTTTTAAAATATCTTGGTGAGATTCAGGGCCTATGCAAAGAGCATGAGTTTCAATTGTCGGGTTATTCTCATGAAGTTGTATTGCAGCCTCTAAGGCAATCTCACAAAAAGGGTTGGTGCTCATTTTAACACCTGTCTCTACGATGCTTTGCTGATCAGGTGCAATTTGAGGATTGACGTTATAGTCCAAGGTTTTTTTCAAACAAACAAGTATCTTCATTATAAACTCCTGAAATTAGTATAGCAAAGTTAATAATTATTTCGCTATATTAGTTGAAGAAGGATATGGAAGATGGATCAAATGATTGAAGTGGATGTACTTATTGTTGGCGCAGGGCCTGCTGGCCTTTCATGTGCGATTAAAATGGCGCAAATTGCGAAAGCTCAGGGAATTGAAAAAAGTATTGCAGTCCTTGAAAAAGGCGGCAGTGCTGGTGATCACATCATGTCTGGAGCCATTTTAAATCCTGTGATCATTAATGATTTATTGCCAGGCTGGAAGGCTTCACTGGGGGATTTTGCGACTGATGTGACAAAAGATGCGTTTTATTACCTTGGTCGGTCAAGTCATTATAAGCTTCCACTAACCCCAGATTTAAATAATCAGGGGAATGTGATTATTAGTTTGTCTAAATTGTGCCGCTATATGGAGCAAGAGGCACTGGCCCTTGATGTTATGATGCTATCAGGCTATAGCGCGCAATCATTGTGCTATGAAAATGATGTGGTTATTGGTGTTAAAACAGGGGATATGGGCTTAGACCGTCAGCATCAGCCAAAGGCAAAATATGAGTCTGGTGTTCAGGTGCGGGCAAAGGTCACTATCTTGGCAGAGGGCTGTCGAGGTCATTTAACAGGACAGGTAATTAAGAAATTTGATTTGGAACATGCCCCGCAAAACTATGGGATTGGGCTGAAAGAGGTGTGGCAAGTTAATCCATCTCAACATGAAAAAGGTCTGGTGATTCATAGCTTAGGGCACCCTTTGACATCAGACACTTATGGTGGTGGGTTTTGTTATCATTGGTCAGAAAATTTGTTGAGTATTGGTCTTGTGGTTGGGCTTGATTATCCAAATCCTTATTTGAACCCGTTTCAAGAATTGCAAAAACTTAAAAAGCATCCTTTGTTTGCTCAGATGCTTAAAGGTGGTAAGCCGATTGCATATGGGGCACGTGCATTAAATGAGGGAGGGTATCAAGCCATTCCTTGTTTGAATTTCCCTGGGGGGGTTTTGATTGGGTGTGGAGCAGGGTTCTTGCATGTTGGGCAATTGAAAGGCATTCATTATGCCATGCGCTCAGGGGTAATGGCTGCAGAACATCTAATGCATGGACGGCTTGAGCAATTTGATCAGGCTGTGCGCACTGATGACTTAATAGGCCGCTCTTTGTATCAAGTGAGAAATATTCGCCCTTCTTTTTATAAAGGCCGTACTTGGGGCATGCTTTATTCTGCACTGTCAACTTATGTGTTTAGAGGCAAAGAGCCATGGACTTTTTCACTGCGGGAAGACCACATGCAGTTAAAGCCGGCAAAAGATTGCACCGTTATTGAGTATCCAAAGCCAGATCATCAGCTTACTTATCCTCTTTTGACCATGCTAAAAATGACAGGTACCCGTCATGAAGAAAATCAGCCTTGCCATCTTCAAATTCAAAATCAGAAAAATGTTTATGAAGTTAATGTTCCTCTTTATGATTTTCCTGAGGGGAGGTATTGTCCGGCAAATGTCTATGAGCTTGTAGATGGGGTGCTTCAGATTAATGCATCAAACTGCATACATTGTAAAACATGTGACATTAAAGATCCTGGGCAGAACATCAGGTGGGTTCCCCCCCAGGGTGGTGAGGGGCCTTCTTATCAAATCACATGATAATATAGCCATGAGGGCTTCAAGATTTACTTAGCAAGTTCCAAAATCACAGCAGCCGGAGGGTTAAGACTGCTCTTTTTGATGTTGTTATTTTGATCAGCAATCATATAGGCCATTAACCGGCAGATGTCTCCTGACATTCTTGACATGATACCTGTATGAGACAAAAGCTTAGAAAAAGAGCTTTGTCATTGGATGTTAAAGCAGGAATGATGGGTGCTTTTTGGAAACGATATTGGTTTTTAGATAAACGGCTTATTTTTTAGTGATGGTTGAGCCCCAGAGTGCTAAAAAATGGCACAAACGGATAAAAATATTTTTATTTTGGATGAATTGGTAAAGATTTTTTTGAATTTCTCTGCTTGTTCATTGCTTTATCTTGGCCTGCGATATTTTCTTATAATGTGATATTGCTTGTTTTTTCTATCATTTTTATTTTTATTTGCTACCAAGGTTGATTTTTTGGGCCAATGTGTATCTGTTTTCATGTTATTTGTGGTCGCTCTTTCTATAATCAGTGATAAGTTCATTTAAAAAGGATTTTTATGCTTGTGAAAAATTTAGCCTTATGTTCGTTTTTGGTCCCTTTTACTTTATATGCTTCGGTTGATTGTAGTGTTGCCGCACCTCAGTCACCCCGGGATATTACTAAAGTGCAAGGAGAAAATCCGCAAAGTTTTCCTTTTGCTCCAGCTTATAGTGAAATGAATCTTTGCAACATTCATAGTCATACCAGCGCAGAAAACAAGGGGCCTGGCTTTAGTGTTAAGGCAAAAGCAGGCCAGCCAAGTGGTTATGTTTGTGATGGGGCCGACTCATTGACTGCAGAGGAGTTAAAAGATCCATTTGAGGGCAAGGGTGCTTTTGGTAATGTTAAACCAGGTGATACGATTGAAGTTCATTGGGTATTCTCTACTTGCGATGCAAAACCAGGAAAAGGCCTGAGCTCTTGTGTCCCTGAGGGATGTACTGATCCAAAATTACGTGTCGAAGCACAAGCATTTTTGCTTGTTAATGACCCCAAAGCACTAAAATTTGATGATTTTGTTTTGGCCAATGAGCGTGTTGGTGGTTTTTATCAACCTAAGCAGCTGCCTACAGGCACCGGCACTCCAGTAAGTTATTTGGGTTCTACAACCGGTGTTTATTACAATGATACCGTTTGCTCTCCAGCAGAAGTTACTTGGAATGTTAGGCCAATGTGCGCAAGACTTGACATATCATCTTTGGAAAAATGGGCCCGTGAGGGAAATATTTTCGAAGAAACAGAGTCTCATGGTGCACGAGAGCTTGTTGAGGATTTGAAGTTGTTGTCACCTATTGAAAATATGAAAAAATAGTTGATGGCTTGCGTTAGTAACAATGATTGTATTCAAAGTTGTTATTAGCGCAGGTTGAAAAAATCATTTTGGTAAAGGGCATGGTAAAGAATAATTGCTACGCTATTGGATAAGTTTAATGAGCGCTGATCTGGTGCCATTGGAATGCGTATGCTGGCATAATTTTTTAGTATGTTTACTGGAAGCCCGTGAGTTTCTGCTCCAAAAAGCAGAATGTTTCCAGGCGAATACCGAATTTTGTGATATGGTGTGTTGGCTTTTGTAGAGGCACACCATATTTTTTTATGGATTTGCTTTGCAAGAAAAGTATCAATATCTGGATAAATGGTGTAGCAATTTGGAGTAATATAATCCAGGGCAGCTCTTTTAAGCGTTTTTTCGTTGATTTCAAATCCCATTGGCTGGATGAGGTGCAGGTGAGATTGGGTGTTGGCGCAAAGACGCAAGATGTTGCCTGTGTTTGGAGGAATTTGCGGTTCGAAAAGGGCGATATCAATTGAGTGGCCCATTTTAAGAGTCCTTTTGCATCATTTCCTCATCGATGAGGTCTTGCTGAAGGGACTGATAGCTGGGGGCATTTTTATAGTTATTAAATTTCTGAAGGGCCATATTACGAGAAACGGTGTATGGATCGCTTGCCTTAAGAATGAGCAGTGTTTGATCACCACTTTCACCCAGTTTTTGATTTAAATAAAGTGATGGGGATAAAGCATTGTGGTTGATTGATAGTTTTGTCATGGTTTTAAATTGTGTGACTGTATTGATATGATCCGATAAGAAACCTGCACCGATACCTGGAATAACAATGAATGGGCCAGGATCCGATCCCCAAACAGCAAGAGTTTTACTAAAGCTTTGCTGGTGTTTTGGAAGATAGAGGTTACTGGCAAAATCAAAAATACCAAATACGCCGAAGGTGGTGTTGATTACAAATCTAGAGGCGTCAGAAAGAGCAAATTCAATATCCCCCTGAAGCAGGTCAAAGATAATATTAGGAACCTCAAGAAGGTTGTTGGTGATATTATTAATGCCAGTTCTAATTTCAAGTGGGAGAATATACTGGTATGCACCATAAATGGGCAGATAAATCTCTTGCGCAATCACTTGATGAACATCATACAGTGCTCGGTTGTAATGTTCAAAAGGATCATTTTGAGTATTAGAAAATTGACAGCCACTCAGGAGTGATAAACTTATAAGGCCAGAAAGGAAGTTTTTTTTCATGATTTGTCCAGTGTGATTTCCCAGGGTCCGTTGATGATTAGATTTTGAGATTTTATCAAAGCTGTTGCCTTGGGGCTTTTGATGATGAAATTTTTTATTTTCATCGCAGGTTCAGACAATGATAGGTATTGTTTTTCAGGGTTAAATTCAATTAGATTGGCCGAAGCAGTCCACCATGATGGTGTTGTGATTTTTACGTCAGTGGCTTTAAAAACTGCTGATTCAGGATTAATTTCTCCGCCATCAGCTTCAATACGCCATGAGCTGTTTGCTTCTTCATAAAGAATGACAGGGCTTTGTAGGCAGAGGTTGGAATTTTGACAAGATATAATTTGAGAGCTATCGATAGTAATTTGGCTGTTTTTAGGTGCTTTGATGTGAAGAGAGACATTGTTGAAGTTAATGGTTTGAGCGCATAGAAACTGACTTGTGAGAATAGTTAGTCTGATCCAGTTTATCATAGACCTAAAATCCAGTCACTGATTTCGCGAAAAGCGCCTGCGCCACCATGTCTTGATGTGATAATATTAGCAGCCTCTAAGGCTTTAGGGTGTGCTTGGGGTACTGTAAATGATAGTCCTGAAGCCTGGAAGCATTCTAAATCATTAATGTCATCACCGATTGCTCCCCAGTTTTTGAGTGGTATTTGGTATTTCTGAGAGAGTTGTTTCATGAGGGTTATTTTGCTTGTAATGGCCGTATGAACCTCGGTGACTCCAAGCTCATTCCCCCTAATTATGGCACTGGGGTTGTCTCTTCCTGAAACAATGGTGATTAAAAATCCCCTCTGAACAAGGTGAATAAATCCATATCCATCCAGGGCATGATAATGATGCACTTGTTTGCCTGTATCAGTGTAAGCGATCTGCCCATTTGTCAGGACTCCATCCACATCACAAATAATAGCTCTCAAAGCAGTTCTTTTGGAGTTAATATTTTCAATTGTGTCATTAAATTTCATAGCTGAGCCTAGTGTGCAAAATATCAAAAAATAATATAATATAAAATAATAAATAATGCCAAAGGAGTGGTGGTGATTGCTGTTGATTGTAAATTAGCCAGTGTTAGCTACTTAAATCAGGTGATTTTAAAAGATATTGAGTTTCGTCTTGAGGCAGGTCGCTATCTGGGTATTTTAGGGCCAAGTGGCATTGGTAAAAGTACCATTTTAAGAGTTATATCTGGATTTCATGAGGAATTTGAAGGGACGTGTTCTGTGTTTGGAAATCTTGTCTCTGAAGTTGATTTGACGGTTTTGCGTCAAGGTATGTCATTTTTATTTCAAAAGTCACCATTGTTGGAAGATATGAGTATTTTTGATAATTTGATGCTGTCTTTGTTTTATTTGCCTGGGACTACTCAAGAAAAGTCTGATAATATTATGCGTGTGCTGGTAAAGTTGAATTTAGATCATGTTGCAGAACATTTTCCTGATCAATTGTCCGGTGGCATGCGGCGAAGGGTGGTGTTGGCGGCAACTGTTTTGCGAAAGCCAAAACTATTATTGTGCGATGAGCCATTTACAGGCCAGGACCCTATTACAAAAGCTTCTTTGGTGAATATGCTGTCAGAGCTTGGTCAAGAGTTTGGGTTTGCCATGATACTGGTGTCTCACGATGTGAAGGAAACATTGTCCCTGTGTCATGAGTCCATAGTCTTGATGGAGAAAACAGTGAAAGTAAGGGGTGGGTCTCAAGATATTTTGCGCTCTGATTTGCCAATGGTTCGTGCATTTTTAGATGGGACATTACATGTTTAATCTGTTGCGTGTTTTAGAGCAATTTTTAAGATTTATAGGCTGTTTGCTTTTGGCGTTGCAGTATGGGAGATTACTCCCAAGGCAGATGATATCTCAGCTACACATTGCCGGTGTTAGTTCATTGGTTCTTATTTGTATTTCAGCTTTGTTTATTGGCTTGGTTTTTGCATTTCAAATGTACATAGTGCTTGAGGGATTTGGTAGCCTGCCGCAGTTAAGTCAGGTTGTGGCTTTCGGTCTATTTCGTGAGCTTTCTCCTGTTGTGACAGGTCTTTTGGTTGCCGGGCGTGTGGGGTCAACACTGGCTGCAGAACTGGGTCAAATGAAGCAAGCGGAGCAAATTGATTCTTTGTTAATGTGGGGCATCAATTCTTATGCATACCTGATGTGGCCGCGGTTATTGGCCTTGCTGATTGTAACCCCGATATTGGTTTTGGCATTTGATGCAATCAGCATCTATGCAGCATGGTTTTATGCGGTCACTCTTCATGGTATGGAGAGTCAGATTTTTTGGACTCCACTGGTGTTTGGAAGTATTTATTTTGAGGTAGATGTGCTATACGGAATGTATAAAGCAGTTTTCTTTGGTGGATGGATTGGCGTTATGTCTTTATATCAAGGAGCTTTTGTAGAGCGTGGTTCAAGTGGGATTGCAAAGGCATCTACACAAGCAGTGGTTTTGTCTTCTGCTGGGGTATTAATGCTTGATTATGTGCTATCTCAATTTCTTTATTGAGGGGGAAGGGATGTTTAAAAAGAGGTGGATGGATTTAAGTGTCGGCTCATTTTTTATTTTGGGACTTTCTGTGTTTTTCTTTTTGTCGTCAATTACGGGTCAAGTTTCAGATGAAAAGTTGGGTGCTTATCAATTGAGAGCCAGGTTTGATGATGTGTCTGGGCTTGTAAATCGGGCCCTGGTGCGTATTAGTGGAGTGACGGTTGGGCAGGTTAATGATATTGTGATTGTTCCGGATACCTACAGTGCAATGGTCACTTTGACGATTTTTGATCCTAAATTAAAGATCCCGGCAGATTCTACCATTGGGGTATATACTGAGGGGATTCTGGGCTCTAAGTATCTGTCAATTATGCCCGGGTTTTCAGATACATTTTTGCGAAAAGGCGATGAGATTTTAAGAACAAATTCAGCGGTGGTTCTTGAAAATCTGTTTAGTAAACTGTTGTTATTTTTTGGAGATAAATGATGCTGCATGTGATTAGAAACGGATTGGTTTGTTATGCGTTTTGTGGGTTTTTATTCGCAGGGCAGTGTCAGAACCCCCGGGATTATATGATTGGCTTGAGTAAAGAGGTCTCTGAGCAGGCAAAGGCTTCAAAGAACCAAGACAAATTAATGAGGGAGGTGAGTGAGAGGCTTGTGGATGTTGCCGATGCCGATTACGTGGTTGCACGTGTGGTTGGCATGGATGCTTTTCGCTTGATGTCAGAAGATCAGAGAAAGCTGCTGAAATCACTGATGGCCAAGCAGTTAGTGAAGGGGTTTGTGGGGGCCTTGATGCAAATTGATAGCGGGAATGAGCTGCGTTTTTATCCGATGCGCAGCGAAGTTGCAGATATGGCGCAGGTGAAGGCTTTGTATCGTGCAAGATCTGGAGCGCCAGTGAAGTTGAATTTTATTTTAAGTTGTGTGAAAGATCGGTGGTTAATTCAGGATGTCAGCATCGATGGGGTGATGGTTGTTGAGGGATATATATCACAGTATAAGCCTATCATCAAAGAAAAAGGTATTGACGGCTTGATTCAATTTTTAAGAGATTAATTTGAGTCTTGCTCTAAATATCGATACACTGAGAAAAAACAGAGAAAGTGGTATGCAGCAATTGGTTATTCAAGGGCCATCAAAATGGGATGGTGAAATTCAAATTGAAGGGGCGAAGAATGCTTGCTTGCCAATTATGGCCGCTACTTTATTGGTTCAGGGGGAGGTTAGAATTAATAATGTGCCTTCCTTGTGTGACATCCAGAGCATGCTGGCTCTGCTTAAGGATTTGGGAGCTCAGGCAAAGTACAAGGATAAGTTGCTGGTGACCAATATTGAGCAAGATATTTGCTCAGTAGCCTCATATGATCTGGTAAAGAAAATGCGGGCATCTATTTTGGTATTAGGTCCTTTATTGGCAAGAACAGGTTTTGCCAAAGTGTCTTTGCCTGGTGGGTGTGCTATTGGAGCGCGTCCTGTTGATCAGCATATTAAATTTATGAAAGCTCTTGGTGCTGATGTTGTGGTGTCTGAAGGATTTGTTGTTGCTAAAGCGCCAGAAGCCGGGCTTCAGGGTTGTGATTTTCATTTTGATGTGATTACAGTGACAGGAACTGAGAACGCAATTATGGCTGCAGTTTTAGCCAGGGGTAAGTCTATTCTTAGAAATGCCTCCACTGAGCCTGAGGTTTTGTGTTTGATTGAGTTCTTGGTGTCCTGTGGCGCTAAGATAAAAGTTGCAGAGTCTTTTATAGAAATTGAGGGCGTGTCTTCTTTAACGGCGCCCAGATCTGTGTTTACCGTTATAGGTGACCGGATGGAGGCTGGAACTTATTTGATTGGCGCTATGATGGTGCGTGGATCGATTAAGGTGAGAGGGATTCAGCCTGGCATTCTTGAACATGTGCTGGATCTGATGCGGCAGGCTGGTGCTGAAATCAAGGTGGATGAAGATGAAAAAACCATTTCCCTTGTTATGAAACGGCGCCCTAAAGCTGTTTCGATATGTACCAATGTATATCCAGGGTTCCCAACAGATTTGCAGGCGCAGTGGATGTCGCTTGCGGCTGTGTCAGAGGGAGAAAGTCTGATTACAGAGACCATTTTTGAAAATCGCATGATGCATGCATGTGAGTTAATGCGGATGGGCGCTCAAATAGAGGTTCAGGGTAATAAGGCAAGGGTGCGTGGTGTTGAGTTTCTGACAGCGGCACCGGTGATGGCTTCGGATTTGAGGGCATCTGCCAGTTTGGTCCTGGCTGCCTGTTGCGCGATTGGTGAAACCTTGGTTCAGAGAATTTATCATATTGATAGAGGTTATGCGGATATTGAGGGAAAATTATCCAAGCTGGGTGTTAATATTGTGCGACAATTACAACTTATGGAGGTTTAAGGGTTGCATTTTCGATTTGTTACTGGTATACTGAGAAAATACACAAGGACTGTGTAAAACATTGGAGAATTGTTATGATCAAGGAAAAGATCAATTCGTTTCGAGACAGCTCGGAATCATCATTTGACCCAACTCAAATTTACTTAGCTGATATTGGCTGCACAGAGCTA
Organism: Gammaproteobacteria bacterium; assembly: GCA_016874185.1. Taxonomy (GTDB): domain Bacteria; phylum Pseudomonadota; class Gammaproteobacteria; order Comchoanobacterales; family Comchoanobacteraceae; genus UBA1515. Next base: position 18,456 of record VGUW01000001.1, on the reverse strand, counting down.
TTAAGCCCTGAAAAAGAGCTTGAGCTTTCAAGAAAAGCTGTTTCTGGCTGCAGAGCATCTTATGAGCATATGATTAAAGCCAATTTGAGGTTAGTGGTTAAAATTGCACGCAAGTATTGTAATCGGGGTCTTGATTTTAATGACCTGATTGAAGAGGGGAACCTTGGGCTGATGTATGCTTTGGATAAATTTGATCCTGAGCGTGGGTTCCGTTTTTCCACATATGCCACATGGTGGGTTCGTCAATGTATTGAGCGTGCCATTATGAATCAAAGCCGAACGATTCGATTGCCAATTCATGTGATTAAAGAGTTGAATACCTATCTTCGTGCGACCCAGTCCGTTGCTGATGCAAAAGAGTCGATTGATCCGCAGGGCAAGAATTTGGAGGGTATTTTCGATAAGCCAGCGGCGGAAATAGATGAAATCTTAAGTTACAAGTACGATGTGGCATCATTGGATGTTGTGATTTATGAAGATAACGAAACCACCTTATCGGATGTTGTTATTGAAAAATCTGAGGGGGATCCTTCTAAATCATTGGAGCAGGCAAATTTCTTAATGATTTTGCAAAGAACGGTTGAAGGCTTACCTGAGCTTGAGCGAGAAGTTTTGGTTCGTCGCTTTGGGTTGATGGGACATGATCCTCAAACATTGGAGCGAGTGGGGGAGGATTTACACATGACGCGTGAGCGTGTGCGTCAATGCCAGATTCGTGCCATTAAATTTATGCGTAAAAGTTTTGAGGATCAAAAGTTAGATCAGTATCAACTGAATGTGTTTGAGGATGATGAGTCTTAAGGACTTAGTGATGTGTCTTGAAATGATGCCGGGTTTTGTTTTTACCCAGCATCATTTTGCATCCTTTGATCCGGCATGCTAAAAATTGACCAGAAGCTCTTGAAATATGTAAATATGTCACCACATTTCTCATATAGGTAATTTAGGAGAAAAAGGTGGCTGTAAAAAAAGCATTTCAAGCTGAGGTAAATCAAGTATTACAGTTGATTACACATTCAATGTATTCCAAGCCCGAAGTATTTATTCGAGAGCTGATCTCAAATGCATCTGATGCGATTGAAAAGCGCAGTTTCTTAGGTTTAGAAGATGCTAAGATGCTAGAAGGATTTGAGAAAGGCGCTATTTATGTTCATGTTGATGACAAAGCAGGGACCTTATCTTTCAGTGATAATGGTATTGGAATGGATGCAGATGATTTGGATTTGCATCTGGGGACTATTGCCAAGTCAGGCACCAAGGCATTTATAAATAGCTTAAAACAAGCCAATTCTGAACAAGATAAAGTATCCATGATTGGTCAATTTGGTGTTGGTTTTTATTCAGCATTTGTGGTTGCAGACAAAGTCAGTGTATTGACACGTAAAGCAGGGTTGAGTAAATCAGATGCTTTCTTGTGGGAATCGGATGGTATTTCAAATTATGAAGTCAATCCCAGTGAAAGAGATGAGGTTGGAACAACCGTGACTTTACATCTCAAGGAAGATCATCAGGAATTTTTACAAGATTGGCAGTTGCGACAAAACATTACTAAATATTCGGATCACATTCGTTGCGGTGTTTTTATGGAAAAGATTGTGCATCAAGAAGATCAGGAATCCACTGAGAAAGAAGTAAAATATGAGCAGGTCAATCAGGGAACAGCGTTATGGATGAAGGATCGAAAAGATATTAAGAAAGAAGAGTATGAATCGTTTTATCAGCATATTTCAAATGATTTTGAACCCCCGGCAGATTGGATTCATAAAAAAGTAGAGGGCAATTATGCTTATAGCATGTTGCTTTATTTACCCAAGAGGGCTCCTTTTGATTTATGGCACAGAGATCATAGTCGTGGTCTTAAATTATATGTACAGCGTGTTTTTATCATGGATAAAGTCGAGCAGTTCCTGCCAAATTATTTAAGATTTGTCCGAGGGGTAATTGACTCAAATGATTTGCCTTTAAATGTTTCTCGAGAGATTTTACAAAGCAATCGCGTGATTGATGTGATTAAGCAAAGTGCAACCAAGCATGTTTTGGATTTACTGGATAAAAAAGCTTTGGATAAAGAGGCTTATCAGGAATTTTGGAAGCAGTTTGGCAATGTGATTAAAGAAGGGGTTGGTGAGGATTATCAAAATCAGGAGAAGATCCAGCAATTACTTCGTTTTTCAAGCACATTTGATGAGTCAGGTAAACAAACACAGTCTTTGGCTGATTATGTCTCAAGGATGCATGAGGGGCAGAAAGACATATTTTACGTTGTAGCAGATGGATATAGTTCGGGCATGTTCAGTCCACATATGGAATACTTTAAGAAAAAAGGGATTGAGGTATTGGTGCTGACAGATCGCATCGATGAGTGGATGATCACTCGTTTATCTCGTTTTGAAGAAAAGAACCTAGTATCAATCACACAGTCCAAGTTAGACCATGATGATTTAAAGGTCGATGACCAGGTCAAAGCATCAATGTCTGATATTATTGATCGCTTGAAGGCTTACTATAAAGATCGGGTAAAAGATGTTGTGTTGACCAAAAAGCTATCTCAGTCTCCAAGTTGCGTTGTCGGTGAGAATCATGAAATGACATTGCATTTACGACGAATCTTAAAAGATGCCGGCCAGCCTGTTCCAGATTTTAAGCCGACATTAGAATTAAATCCTGATCACATTATGGTTAAGGCATTGGCCAATGAGCAGTCTGAGGATTTATTTGCATTAATTGCGGATATTTTATTTGATCAAAGTATCATATCTGAAGGTGGTGAGCTCAGTGAGCCCGGTCGTTTGGTACAAAATTATAACAAATGGATTTCAATTGAACTTGAGAAAAAAGTCTGATTGATATAAAAAGCCCAGCCAGGGGTTGGTCTGGGCTTTTTTTTAATGGCAAAGAGGATTGTTGTCGTAAACTGCCTTTAGGCTTAAAAAATAATTGGCCAGTTGAGAAAAATAGCGAGATTGATCTTGATGTTGCTGCATAAGTTCAATTAATTGGTTAATGCATTGTTCATCACCAATTTCGATTAGGGTTTTTCCAGAGTTTTGTATGGCATCTAAAGATTGTTTATTGATCGATAGTTGTAAGCTTTGAGTATGCTGAATAACATTTAGCAGGTGTTTTTGACAGAATGATTTTTCATGTATCATGATGTTTTCAAATAGTCGAAAATGTTGAAGTGTTTGCTGCAGGTCATTAATGAAAGCATCAAGGCCCTGGTGTCTTTTTTCTTTTGCTTCTTGAATATGTGTTAGCGTGTTGGCAAGATTTTGACAAGCATGATAGAGCTCCTTGTCATTCATGAGGTTAATTTGTTTGCGTTTAATTTGTAATGAGTTAAGTTGAATGCTTGCGCGCCATTTCGGGGAAAGACTGCTTCTGTAAATGCGCTTAAATTCATTGATTTTATTTTGAACCTGAAGCCTGAATTCTGTATTTGTAAGCATGATGTATGATTATTTAACTTAAAATACTATTACCATTTTTTTTGTTAAGAATCAATTACAAGAAAGTTAATTTTTTTAATTAAAGTAACTCTTGATATTCCTAAAATTTTCGCGGCCTTTGATTTATTGCCCTGTGTTTTGTTCAGAACGATCTCGATAAGCTGTCGCTCAACCTGATTAATGATGTCTTGGTAGAGAGATGTTGAGAATGTGGTACCTTGTAGCTGAATGTACTGAGCAACGGCTTGGTTGATCGCTTTATGGAGTGAAGTAGGCATGTGGTTAATACTAAAATAACATTTAACCGTGAAATTTTTATGATTTCAAGGGTTTTTTGTGTTTGGAATAGTTATAATGATTGGTCAAGTTTGGATTTAGTATGAAAAAGTTGTTTCTTACAGGTGTTGTATTTTGGGTGCCTCTTTTGGTGATTTATTGGGTTTTAAATTTTTTATATGGTCTTGTCTTAAAAAGCTTGTATCTTGAGCCCATTAAGTCATTAACGTTGGGACTTCCTACATCAGCTGCCAGTTTTCTTTCAGTTCTTTTTATCACAGGACTAGTTCTTTTAACGGGGCTTTTAGTCACCAATTTTATTGGTCGTAAGCTTGTACTGTGGTTTGAATATACTGTTAAGAAGTTGCCTTTGATTTCATCAATTTATACCACAGTCAAGCAAAGTTTAGAAATGATATTTGATGAGCGTGGTCAGGCATTTAGGGAAACGGTTTTGGTACGATTTCCCCTTGAAACTTCGTGGGCACTTGGTTTTGTTACTGCCCGTTCAGACCAGGGTTTATTAACAGTATTTGTACCAACAACACCAAATCCAACATCAGGCTATATCTTATTTGTTCAGGAGTCTGATGCTTTAAAAGTTGACATGCCGATTGAACAAGGATTGAAATTTATTATATCATTGGGGACAATTGGTATTCCTGATTTTTCTGCATTAGTATATCGGTCACCAGAGAATCAAAAAAAGGATTAATTATGAGACAAATGTATTGTGCACAAGTTTGTGTAGCCCATATTAATCAAACATTGCGTTTGGCTGGTTGGATCATCCATGTTCGTGATCATGGTGGAGTTTTGTTTATGGATTTATGGGATCATACCGGTTATGTCCAAGTGGTTATAAATCCCGGTCCAATTTTTGATATTGCGCAGGGTTTAAAAAGAGAGTCAGTGATTTCGATCAGAGGACAAGTAAGGCCTCGTCCTGACGGCACACAAAATTATGATTTGGCGACAGGTAAAATCGAGGTGGTTGTGGATGAGCTTGAGGTATTAAATCAAAGCATTGTGCCTCCATTTTCAAGAGATGAGGCTGCCAAGGTGAATGAAGAAACCCGATATGCTTATCGCTATTTGGATCTGCGATCAGATCGCATGCAGCATAATTTACGATTTCGCTCAAAGCTCAATCATGTCCTTCGAGCTTTTTTAGACCAGCAAAATTTTGTTGAGGTTGAAACCCCAATTTTAACCAAGGCCACACCAGAGGGCGCGCGTGATTATCTTGTTCCAAGTCGTGTTCATCCGGGGAAATGTTTTGCGTTACCTCAATCCCCGCAGACATTTAAACAGTTGCTTATGATTGCTGCAGTGGATAGATATTATCAAGTTGCCCGCTGTTTCCGAGATGAAGATTTACGCTCAGACCGACAGCCTGAATTCACACAGCTTGATATAGAAATGGCATTTGTGGAAGAGAAGGATGTGATGGGGCTGGCTGAATCATTGGTCAAACATTTGTTTGATCAACTGTTGAATATTCAGTTAGGGATTTTCCCAATTTATGCTTATGATGACTTGATGGCAGCAACTGGTTCAGATCGTCCAGATCTTCGAAACCCACTGCGGCTGGTTGAGATCAAGGAGTGGGTAAGAGATTGTGATTTTCAAGTATTTAGAGAGCCTGCCCGTGATCAGCATTCACGAGTGGTCGGCTTGAATGTTCCTGGTGGATGCTCATTAACTCGAAGCATGATTGATGATTATACCAAGTTTGTGGGCCGCTATGGCGCTAAGGGATTGGCTTATATAAAGGTGATTGATATGAATAAAGGGATAGAGGGCCTTCAGTCACCAATCATTAAGTTTTTGGGGGATGAGGTTAGTTTGAATATCGTGAGGGCGATGGGGAGTCAAGATGGTGATTTGATCTTCTTTGGTGCTGGTCTTACATCAACTGTTAATGATGCCATGTCCAATTTGCGTGATAAGGTTGGCAAAGATTTGAATATGCTTCAAGGTGACTGGTCATGTTTTTGGGTTACTGATTTCCCGATGTTTGAGAAACTGAATGATCAAAGAGGGTCAAAATTGCAAAGCATGCATCATCCATTCACCCAGCCAAAACAAGATGGGCCTACGCCACTTGAGTGGCATTCACGTTCGTATGATATGGTAATCAATGGTCATGAAGTTGGTGGTGGCTCGATTCGTATACACCATTATGATCAGCAAATTGAAATTTTCAAGCTTTTGGGCATTGGGGAGCAGGAAAGTCTTGAGCAATTCCCTCATTTGTTGAAGGCACTAAAGTTAGGGGCTCCACCACATGGGGGATTGGCCTTTGGGATTGATCGTCTGGTGATGATCATGCTGGGTGCTACATCAATCAGGGAGACTATTGCATTTCCAAAAACGCAGTCAGCCAGTTGTCCGCTGACAAATGCACCAGCTGCAATTGGGATAGAGGCGCAAATTGAGCTTGGTATTCAATTATTGACAGAAGAAGAGAGTGTATAATGGCAGGTCATAGCAAATGGGCAAATATCCGATTTCGCAAAGGTGTTCAGGATGCAAAGCGGGGTAAGATTTTCACTAAACTGGTGCGAGAGATTACACAAGCTACTCGTGAGGGTGGCTCAGATTTAGACATTAATCCCAAGCTTCGAATTGTGCGTGATAAGGCGTTGCGTGCCAATATGACCAAGGATAATATTGATCGTGCTATTGCTAAGGCCTCAGGGAATTTGGAGGGGGTGATTTATTCTGAATACCTATATGAGGGCTATGCCCCTGGCGGTGTTGCAGTTTTAGTGGCCTGTTTGACAGACAATAAAAATAGGACTGTGGGTGAAGTTCGTCATGCTTTTTCTAAGTTCGGGGGGGCACTGGGTGCTGATGGTTCTGTGGCTTTTCTATTTCGAAAAGTTGGTTTTATTGAATTTAATGCTAAGAATTTAACGCCAGATCAGGCATTTGAAATGTTGGTTGATATGGGTGCGGATGATGTTGAGCTTGAACAGGGGGTCTGTCGTGTTGAGTGTCATTTTTCACAATTGAATGATATTCAAATAAGGCTTCAGCAGGAAGGCTATGAGTTAATACGAGCTGAGATAACTTTTTTGCCAGAACAGACTGTTGATGTCAGTGATTTAGAGCAAGCACAAAAATTGATGAAGTTTGTAGATTTTCTAGAAGACCTAGATGATGTTCAAAACATTTATGCCAATTACGAAATTGAGCAATCTTTACTTGAAAATTTGTAGTTATAGTCTCTACAATAGAATTGTTTGGGTTAGGGATTGAAAGTGAGAATATTGGGAATAGATCCTGGTTCACATATTGTTGGTTTTGCCGTTATTGATGTGGGTGACCGATTAAGTTATGTTGAGTCGGGAGTCATTCGGTTAAAAGGTGATTTATCAGTTCGTTTGGTTCAGCTTGCTGATGCAATAGCTGAGCTTATTCAATCATATTCTCCCAATCAGTGTGCAATTGAGAGTGTGTTTATGCATCGAAATGTCAAATCTTTAATGGTTTTGTGTCATGCGCGTGGCGTAATTATGCAAGCAGTGATGCGGCATCAGATTGTCATTAGTGAGTATGAACCGCGGCTTGTTAAGAAATCAATTGTGGGATATGGTGCTGCAAAGAAAAATCAAGTTGGCTTCATGGCAAGCTCTATTCTTGGATTAACCGGTTTGTTGGCTGAAGATGCAGCAGATGCTCTTGCAGTTGCAATGACTCATGCCCAGTTGAAAGGAGTAAAATCATGATTGCGTGGCTTGAAGGAGAAGTAATTTGGGCGCAGGACCCTATGATTATCAAAACCAATGTTGGGGTTGGGTATGAGGTGTATTTGGTTGATCCTGGCTATGATTTAATTCATGATAAAAGCATGTTGGCTGTGTATATCCATGCTTATTGTAAAGATGAAATAACAACGCATTATGCTTTTAAAACATCGGCAGCAAAAGCATTATTTTTGCAGCTTATTTCTGTCTCGGGTGTTGGTCCTAAGTTGACAATGCAAATCATGAGAAGCCGTTCTTTGGAGGCAATTTCTCGGGCAATCTCCACTCAAGATATCGATTTCTTTTCCCAGGTTAAGGGTGTTGGTAAAAAAACAGCCTCAAAGATAGTGTTGATGCTACAAGACAAGGTGCTGTCTGTTAAGGATAGCGTAATTGGAGCGCCCAGTATTTCTGTTGAGGATAATGATGCCAAAATGGCATTGATTAAACTTGGATTTCATCCCAATAAGGTCAGTGATGTTTTATCAAGAATTGGTGGGGGTGGGTTATCTACATCTGCATTAATTCGTCAGGCATTGGCAGAGCTTTCAGAGTGAGGTGATTATGATTGAGAAAGACCGGATTAGTAGTCCCGTAGCAATGCCTGATGAGTTAGTTGATGCTGGAATTCGGCCATTATTTTTAAGCGATTATCATGGACAGGCGCAGGTCTGTGAGCAGATTCAGGTTGCGATTTCAGCTGCAAAAGCCAGGGGGGAGCCTCTTGACCACACATTAATTTTTGGCCCGCCGGGCTTAGGGAAAACAACGCTTGCAAGGATTATTGCCAATGAGATGGGGGCCCAGTATCGACAAACATCAGGTCCAATTTTGGACAAGGCAGGGGACCTGGCAGCATTGCTAACAAACCTAGGGCCTAATGATGTACTGTTTATTGATGAGATTCATCGGATGAGTCCATCAATTGAAGAAATTCTTTATCCTGCGATGGAGGATGGTCAGCTTGATATTATGATCGGTGAAGGACCTGCAGCTCGGTCAGTAAAAATTGATCTGCCACCATTTACCTTGATTGGGGCAACGACAAGAGCCAGCTTACTAACATCGCCTCTTCGTGATCGTTTTGGTATTGTTCAACGTTTAAATTATTATTCTGCATCGGAATTGACTGTCATTGTTCAGCGCTCCGCTACCATCTTAGGATATGCAATAGAGCCTGCTGCTGCTTTTGAGTTGGCCTTAAGATCCCGTGGGACTCCTCGGATTGCAAATCGTTTACTTCGACGCATTAGGGATTATGCACAAGTTTCTAAAAGTCATGTTATTTCCAAAGAGATTGCTCAGATCGGATTAAGCTCTTTGGGGATTAATTCTCAAGGCCTTGATGAGCTGGATCAAAGAATGTTATCCATTATTCGTGAGCAATTTAAAGGCGGGCCAGTGGGGATAGATACAATTGCTGCAGTTATGGGTGAAGAACGTGGCACCATTGAGGATATTATTGAGCCTTTTTTAATTCAAAACGGTCATTTAATTCGAACGCCAAGAGGACGTGTACTGCCAGAAAAACAAATCTAATTCAAGCTGGTTTATAAGTCAGTGATTGAGTCATTTCAGAGGCTATGAATGAAATGACTCATTCTTTTATGGAGTAGCTGCTGGCGGGCTAGCAGGAGCAGATGCGCCTCCTGTCCCACCTGTATCCATGTTACCAACTGCTGAGGTTGCTGATTCAGTCGCATTATTTGCAGAACCTGCAGCGGGGCCTGGGGTGGTATCTTGTTTACGTCCTGTTACGTAGCTTGAAACGTAATCTGAGCCCCCCATGGCGCCAGAGGCCGCAGCGGCACCCGCAGATGAGCTTGCAACCTGAGCGGCCGCAAGAGTATTCCCTTTTTGCATTTGCAAATATTGCTCAAATTGCATTTGTCTCATTTCAGCCAGTAGAAATATCATTTCTCGAAGCAGGTTGTTTGTATCCATGGTGGCTATACTATTTCTCCAGTTGGTATTTTTCAGTCGCCAAGTACTGGATTGCTTCATGGCCTGTATCGGCGTCATGTAGACCGTCCGTTGTTTTTTATCGGTATTATTTGAAAGGGATGTGCAGCTAAATTTGTACATAGAGCTTCTTTGCTGATAGGGGTAAAGCAACGACGAGTATGCTGTTGTTTTTCCAAGCATTGCACTGGTTTCCTTGTCAATTTTAGATTTGATTTCATTTTCGAAATCCTGATAGAATCCGGGTCTTTTGGAAGAGGTCGTTTCTGTGACGTCAGCGGACTTACCAACGATATAGAGGCTGGCAGATTTAGAGGCTTCATACTTAAATTGACTAAGCGATTTATTTCCAGATTCATCTTTACTTTTGACAAGCGGTATCCAGGCTCCGGCGGCTAAAACGATCTGAAATTTATTGCCATTGCCATCCTGCCAATCAAGCGGGATAGGAATGCCATCAATTTTAAGATTGGTTTTACTTCGCAGCTGTGAAATGCTGTCAATAAACTGAAGTGCAGAAACTGTATTTCCACTTTGGATCGCTTTTATCCCATCTGGTTTTAGCTCGTCAACATTTGTGCACTCTAACATGGATGTGTCTTGCTCTGCTTTTGTATCATAGGTTTCACTTTGGATATATTGGGCATAGCTTGGGAAGCTGCCTGCATTAACTTCGTTGCTGCTTGTAGACTTATTATCTGGCTCCTCAGTACTGGCAGGGCTGGTTGTGCTTAGAGGTTGAGCATTTGCCTTTGATTTTGATGCGCTTAGTAAGTCCTCTAATTTAAGAAATAAATAGGCATACAGGGAATTGAGAGGATCTTTCATGCTGTCGTTGAAATTTCCCACATGGGGTTTTATTTTTTTCAAAATAGACCTATCACTATAATCCTCTTTATATTCCTGCTGGTAAACTGATTTTTCTGATCCAGAAGCTTTTAGAGAGAGAGATTTTTGGAAGTTCTTTGTTAATTTAGCCAGGGTAAAGTTAATCGATTGGCATGTTTTTTTTATGTCTGATGAATCTTCACAGGTAAGAAATCCAGCGTTAGAGCCATCGGGAGTTGCTGTAATTTCTCCAGGATTAGAAATGGCTATTTTTTCTGAGATTATCGATTCAGTATCGGTGATAAGCTGTGCCCATCCATTGGCGAATTTAGCTGCACCAGCTTCGGGGATGGTCATGAAGCTTCCTTCAATAATAGGTCCACATTCCAATGATTTATTGATACATGCAGTATCTTCTTTTTTACAAGGATCTTTACCCAAGCCCTTTTCGTTGGCAATCACATATTGAGGTCCACCGGTTGAGGCGGATGATGCAGAGTCCATGGCGCCACCAGAGCTTTCTTTTTGAAATGATTGGTAACAATTTTCAAATCTATATTTTAGATTTGTTAATAAAATAAAAACTTCTGCTGCTTTTTTGAAATTAGCATCACTGAGTGCAGCTTTTAGCGCAGCGCTTTCTTTTTCACCCGTTATAGAGCCAGTGTCAATGTTGAGCGTGATGTTATCTTCAGGGGTTGTGGAGCTAACAAATGCTGTATGAATTTGCTCACTTGTCTTGGTTTGCTCAAGGATTCCCTCTAAGGTAGCTGGTTGGCCAGCAGTTCCTGGCCCTTTCCCCCCCTTTATAACTGGATAGAGGAGCTTGGTAAGAAGTCTGGCGGTGTATTCATATCTGTTTGTGGAATTAGACCCATCGGCTGTCACGATTAGGTTTATACCGGCAAATGAGTCACGAATTTTATTTTCAAGTTCTAATGCTGCTTTTCCTAATGATTGGCCACTTGGATTAAAAGGGTTGATGGCTGCTGTTATTTCTTGTTGTGTTTTCACCATTGCGGCAACTGGATCAGGAAGTGTTTGCTCAATTGCCTTCATTTTAATGGCGCTTAGTCCCTCGCTTCCATAAATTCCCTTTCGAATGAGAGAGGGGGTTTGTTTGAGGTAGAATTCCAGTATTTTATTGGTTTTCTCAACGACTTTCACCAGGGCCCCATCTGCTGGTTTGGTGTCTGTAGTTACTGTTGTGGTTGATTCCTCAGTCGAGGTTTTTTCTGTTGTGGCTGATTGAGTCGCTTCTTTTTCCTGAGTAGCTGTGCTACTAAATGTGGCGCTAGTGGTGTCCCAGGTCCCTGGGGAAGAGTCTCCGCCTGTCATTGTGTCATAAAACAATACGTCAGAAGAGCCTGGGCTGCTACTGGGCTCTTGAGCGCGCAGTACTGTGAACCCTAAAATGATGATCGGAAGGATTATAAACATATGAAGTATCCTTAGAAGGTTATTTAAGTACTTGAGGGTTGTGCTGTTACTGCAGTACTGGAAGAGTCCAATGCCTGTGTTTCAGAGTTACTGCTGCTTGAATCTGACATAGTGACTGTCATGGCTTTTTGCTCTTCACTGGTCAAGGTCTGAGCTGTTAAGTACTGCATCAATGACTGTCGGTAAGCGCACTTAACAGCTGCTTCACCACCTGGGTTGATGCCTTTGTTTGCGCAGGAGTCAAATAAATTGTATTTTGATGCCGCTTCTTCTTGAGCAATGGCCAGCGTTGTTAGCATGAGTGAAATGATAACGGTTTGCATCATGAATAATTCTCCAGGGCTTCTTCGATGATTTTTAAGTTTTTAGAACTAAAGATTCTGCTTAGCAGTCTAAGTCTTTCAAAAACCAGGTTTCTTCGGATGAATATTTGGGCGGCCTCATTCTCATGGTTTTCTGTTTCAGCATATCCCAGAAGGCGAGATGCAGCTCCTGGGGAACTGGTGTCAAGCTCCTGCATTAGCTTAAGGACACGTGAGGTTTTTAAGTATGCGCCCAGGTAGACGAGTTTGTCATATTGTGTGATCTCAATGCCATCAGCAAGATCAAGTGCAGATTCTAACTTTGTCAAAGCCTCTTCAATCTTACTGTTACCATCAAGTGTCCATGTTTCAACTTTTTCCATGATATTAATAACTTCAAAGACCCTTGGGTCAGAGAAGTTTTTCCAAAATTCTCGAGATGCTTCAAGACTTAAATCTGCCATTATGTTTTTCCTTAACCCAACATAGTATTCCATAAAGAAATGGGTTTTGCCAACCCTTCTGGTGTCATTTTCCAGGTACTGGATTTTTCTATGCTTGATCATGTATAATAGCATGGTTTAAAAATGAGATATCAAATATGGCGCAGCGTGGGGTAAATAAAGTAATTTTAGTTGGAAATGTTGGCAATGATCCTGAGGTACGTTACACAGCCAATGGCCAAGCTATCGCCAATTTATCCATTGCAACATCTGAAGTTTGGCGAGACAAAGCAACGGGTGAGAAGCAGGAAAGAACTGAGTGGCATCGTGTTGTGTTTTTTGGCAAAGCCGCTGAAATTGTTAGAGACTATGTCAAGAAAGGTGCAAAATTATATGTAGAGGGTGCATTAAGAACAAGAAAATGGGAGGATAAAAATGGCGCTGAACGTTACACCACAGAAGTCGTGTCATCAGATTTGCAAATGATTGATGCTCGAACTGACCAGTCAATCGTCGAGGCTCCTCAGATGCATGGTTCTGCCGATGATTTGATGGATGATATTCCTTTTTAAGCACAGTGATGACAAAAAGAGAAAGTCAGTGGAAATTTTTGGATGCATGATAGTAGTCAAAATGACTTGAAGTCTTTTCTGGATGACAATCGTTATTATCGATCTAAAATTCTTTCTGATCAAGATCGTGTGCAAGCATTCTATGCTTCTATTGAGGCTTCTCTCAATGATCCTCTCATTTTGGACTTAATTAAGTGGCGGCTGTTTGGGGATATTGGTTACAAAGGTGTTCGGTTAATTTCAGCAAAGGCACTTCTTGGCAAAATTCGAAAAGAGGCTAGCGACAGCTGGCGTCGATGCCCCAAAAATCATTTGCTTTTTATAGCACTGTTTTCGGAGTCACAGGCTGATATTGAGATTAAAACAATTATCCAGCTGTTTAACGCTTTAGTGGATTTAGATTGTCAGGAGATTTCAAAGTTTATACGATTATTGTTGCCGGATTTACTGATGCTTCTACTGGCTGATCAGGAATTGGGCGCTTTTTTGACATCTCACTATCTTAAATTTGAGCCTTTTGTACAGGCGAAAATTCTAAATGCCATTTTTAAAAAACGGCAAGAGGGCCCCGGGGGCTTTAATATCAATCCTGAGGATCTTTTAAAAAAGCTTCTGGCTGAATTTAACAAGGAAAGTGATGCAAAAGGCAGCAGTAGAAATTTGACTAAATTCCTAACTTACTTCTCTTCTTCATTTTGGGCTGATAATTCAAGTCAAAAGGAAATTGCGACACAGATCCGGGAGACTGTGAGCTCCTTGCTTGCCCGCGAGGGAGATGCAAACCTTTTATCAATTTTCCAAAAGGAAGCAGATCCTAAGATCATCCCTGAGTCGGGTACACATGAATTGATTGATAAACTCAGGGATTTTTGGAAAAAGAGGCAGCAAGCGGGCTTGAATGTGAGCCCGGATAAGGTGATTAATTTATTTTCTGCCTCTGAACTGGGTTTAAGCCGTGGTTTGATGATCTGGGTGTTGAGTCATCATGCTGGTGCCTGGGGGGATCTGGTTAAGGAATTCAAATCTTCAGCATTGTTGATATTGGTTTATAAATTGGCACGGCAAATTGTAAAAATCAGAGGCCTTGCGTCTTTTCAGTTTCCTGGGGATATTCAGCGTCAGGTGATTGAGTGGGGCTACTTTCAAACGGTTTTTTTTGCTGTTAATTCGATTTTTGCTTTTGGTTTTGGAGCCTGGATTTTTAATATTAAAGCCGGTTTATTGTGGAGCAGTTTTGTTATTTTAGGCAGGATTTTGGCAACCCAATTGCGCTTATACCAGGCCAGTCTTTTGGAAAAGGATGAATACCCTGAGTCGCTAGACCTTTTTATTTCTTTTGCCTATTTGGAAGAGTTGTGCTCTTTGGTTGGATTGATTGTAGGTGTGTGTTGGTTAAGCTCTTTTGGATTATTGCAGTGGGTAAGTGGCCATGCTATAGTGCTAACTGTGATATACTATTTAGTACTTCAGTATTATTTTGATTTTGAATTGTCTAAGCAAGGGGTGCCAAGTGATTCGCCAAAAAAATCTTCCATACTCTCTGATGGTTCTGATGAAGTCGTCCCTCGACGAAGATTCCTCAGTCTTTCAGAGCCACGTGAATTCAGATCTAACCCGCCCGGAAGTATCTTTTCTCCCAGCTAGAGTACTGATGCAGGACTTTACAGGTGTCCCTGCGGTTGTTGATTTGGCTGCGATGCGTGACGAGGTTATTTCTAGGGGTAAAGATCCCTCAGTCATTAATCCTTTGATTCCGGTTGATATGGTGATTGATCACTCGGTGGTTGTTGATCATTATGGCAATGAACTTGCCTATGAGGCGAATGTTGAGGTCGAGGTCAATAGGAATCATGAGCGTTATGAATTCTTGAAATGGAGTCAGCAGGCCTTTAAGGGGCTAAGGGTTGTTCCACCTGGGACTGGTATTTGTCATCAGGTTAATATTGAGTATTTGGCAGAGGTGGTTTCTGAAAGAGACGGCCGATTATTTCCAGATACGGTTGTGGGTACTGATAGTCACACAACCATGGTTAATGGTTTAGGGGTTTTAGGTTGGGGTGTTGGTGGTATTGAGGCAGAAGCCGCTATGCTGGGTCAGCCTATTTCAATGACCTTGCCTGAAGTGATAGGGTTTCGTCTTGATGGTAAAATTTCAACAGGAGTGACTTCCACAGATTTGGTGCTCACTATCACTCAGATGTTAAGAAAAAAAGGGGTTGTGGATAAATTTGTTGAATTTTATGGCCCTGGTGTGAAAGAACTTAATGTTGCCGAGCGTGCTACGATTGCAAATATGGCGCCTGAATATGGTGCGACCATTGGTATTTTTCCTGTTGATGAGCAAACCCTGTCATATTTACGATTAACAGGTCGGTCTGAGGATCATATTCAGAAAGTGCGAGCTTATTTGGTGGAAAATCAAATGTGGGATAAGGCACAAGATCCAGATGTTCACTATACGGATACACTTCATTTAGATATGTCCAAGGTAAAGCCTAGCTTAGCCGGCCCTAAGCGGCCTCAGGATCGAGTTGATCTTGAGGGGGTTCCAAACGTGATGGCTGCTTTAATAAAAGACAGGCCCGATGTTGATAAGGGCGTGTTACGTCATGGTGATGTTATTATCGCTGCAATTACAAGCTGTACCAATACTTCGAATCCTTCAGTATTGATTGCAGCAGGGCTTGTTGCAAGAAAGGCGCGTCAGTTTGGGCTGAAGGTACCATCATGGGTGAAAACTTCATTGGCCCCTGGGTCTAAAGTAGTGACGGCTTATTTGGATGAGTTGGGTTTGACAGATGACTTGAATGCACTGGGCTTTTATAACGTTGGGTATGGTTGCACCACCTGTATAGGTAATTCAGGGCCAATCGATGCTGATTTGGCTGAGTATATTACCAAGCATCAGATTGTTGCTGTCTCAGTTCTTTCGGGTAATCGAAATTTTGAGGGGAGAATTCATCCTCACGCTGAGGCAAATTGGCTTGCCTCGCCTCCGCTTGTTGTTGCGTATGCACTGGCTGGCAGTACATTGATTAATCTTGAGAAAGATCCGATTGGTTTTGGATTGCAAGGCGAGCCTGTATACTTGTCGGATATATGGCCATCCGATCATGAGATTTCTGATATGGTCAGAATTGTGCGTAAAGAGATGTTTTTAAATGAGTACAGTGATGTATTTATAGGAACGCAGGCATGGCGAGATATTCATGTAGCTGCCGGAAAGACCTATCAGTGGAGTGATGGTTCTACTTATATTCAATGTCCGGATTTCTTTTCAGGGTCAGATTCACTGGTTGACATTCATGGTGCGGCCATACTTGCATTGCTGGGTGATAGTGTAACCACAGATCATATTTCACCGGCAGGAGTTATAAAATCAGATAGTCCTGCAGGTATTTATTTAAGAGCCCAGGGGATTGATCAAAAAGACTTCAACTCATACGGATCTCGCCGTGGCAATTATAAGGTAATGGTGCGAGGAACCTTTGCCAATATTCGTATCCAAAATAAGATTGTACCTGGTATTCAAGGTGGATATACCAAGCATTTCCCAGCAGGTGAGCAGATGAGCATTTATGATGCGGCGATGGCATATCAGCAAGATCAGCGTAAAGTGGTGGTGATTGCAGGAAAAGAATATGGTACTGGTTCATCCAGAGATTGGGCGGCGAAAGGAACGTTGCTTTTGGGAATTAAAGTTGTGATTGCCGAGAGTTTTGAGCGCATTCATCGTTCTAATCTTATTGGCATGGGGGTTTTGCCCTGCGAATTTCTCGATGGCCAATCGGCTCAGAGTCTTGGAATTGATGGAAGTGAGTCGGTTTCTGTTTTGGGCATTGATAAAATGAATGGTCCTCGTCAGATTCTAGATTTATTGATTAAGCGGTTGGATGGCAAGAGTATCAAGGCAAAAATAATGGCCCGGGTTGACACTGCAATTGAAATGCAGTATCTCAAGCAGGGCGGAATTTTAAATTATGTGATAAACCAACTTATTCGTTAAGTGATTGCTTAATTGTGTCAATAATTTGGCTAATTGCGATTTTTGATTGTGAAATTGCCTGATTCATGGTTTCAAGATCCAGTGGTAATATTTCAGCAGTACCTTGGATCTCGATGCACTGATGAGATTCAGTGAGAACAATGTTCAGATCTGTGTCAATTTTGCTATCCTCCTCATAGTCCAAATCAACAAGAATCTCATTATTTTTCACACCAACTGAAATGGCCCCGATTAGATAGCGAATAGGATCTTCCTTAATCATTTTTTTGTATTGCATTTTTTGAAGAGCAAGCAGCAGTGCACAAGATGCGCCATTGATTGCTGCGGTTCGTGTTCCACCATCAGCGGTCAGTACATCACAGTCCACAGTGATTGTGTAACCTGGAATCTTGCTTAGATCGATCATGGATCGAAGGCTTCTGCCAATAAGTCTTTGGATTTCAAGCGTTCGGCCGCTTTGTTTTCCCTGCACTGCCTCTCGTTGGCAGCGGGCATGAGTTGAGCGGGGCAGCAAAGAATATTCAGCTGTTAACCAGCCAGAGCGTTCATCTTTGAGAAACCGGGGCACGCCTTCTTCAATGCTGATATTACAAAGAACTTTCGTGTTTCCACTGCAGTATAATACAGAGCCCTCGGGGTGAGGGCTAAAATCTTTGATGATTTTAATCGGCCTGGGCTCGGTATTGGCTCTGGTCAGTCGCATATTGATCCTTTAAATCTGGCTATACTAGCTAACTTCTGTGCGAATGACAAGAGTGAAGCCGTTAGCCTCTGTTTAGATGATAAGTGGCTGATGGTGAATGAGCTGTAGTCTCAGTTGAAAGTGCAGCGGCTGCAAATAAAGTTGCTAAATTTCTGCTGACACTGGCAAGATTGAGAACTTGTTGCTGATTTGACTTTGCAGGTGCAAAAGGGCATACGGGTGCATCAACTGAATTTCGAATTGGAGTTTGTGGGTTCATGGTTTTTTCCTTAGGTTGTTAGAAATTTAAATGGGTTACAAGAATGATCATCACTGTTTCTTTTAGGATCAAGATTAAGGTCAAGATCAAGCTTGCGGGGATGAAGAAAATTTATATTTGCCGCGTCGGCAGAGGGTTTTTTAAATTTATGATAACGATACTGAAGAGGCGCTTTGGGGGCCTGTGGTTTAGTGCGTCTATTTGGGGTGAATACTGGGTCCATGATGTATCCTTGATAAATTATGAGCAAAAAATACATTTTTAAACAAAAAATGTCAATACTTATGCTCAAATTACTTAAAAATAATTATAAATATATTTTTATTAGGGGGAATAAGCGGGGGGATAGCCGGTTTTACTTTTTTTATAGATTCAGTTATTTTGTAGGAAAAGGTTTAAACTTATGGTTCCTGTCATCATTTTAGTAGCTCCATCAGGCGGTGGGAAAAGCTCAATCCTGA